>NZ_JBEZWX010000010.1:0-241575 GCF_040637635.1 Streptomyces sp. NPDC028635
TCGTGGCTGGTCGCGCAGGTCCCCGCGCCCCTTTGGGGGCGCGGGGAACTGCGTGTGAGGCACGGGGGGCGGCGTGCGGCTCAGGACAGGCGGGTTACCGCCGCCGCGATCCGTTCGTCCGTCGCCGTGAGGGCCACGCGGACGTACGTCTCGCCGGCCGTGCCGTAGAAGTCGCCCGGGGCGACCAGGATGCCCAGGTCGGCGAGGTGGGCGACCGTGTCCCAGCAGGACTCGTCGCGGGTGGCCCACAGGTAGAGGCTGGCCTCGCTGTGCTCGATGCGGAAGCCGTGCTTCAGCAGGGCGGTGCGCAGGGCCTCGCGGCGGGCCGCGTAGCGCTCGCGCTGCACGCGTACGTGCTCGTCGTCGCCGAGCGCCGCCACCACGGCCGCCTGCGTCGGGGCCGACGTCATCATGCCGCCGTGCTTGCGGATCTCCAGCAGCGGGCCGAGGACGGCCGGGTCGCCGGCGAGGAACGCGGCGCGGTAGCCGGCCAGGTTGGAGCGCTTGGACAGCGAGTGGACGGCGACGATGCCGTCGTAGGAGCCGCCGTTGACGTCCGGGTGCAGGACGGAGACCGGGTCGGCCTCCCAGCCCAGCTCCAGGTAGCACTCGTCGGAGAAGACCAGGACGCCGTGGGCGCGGGCCCAGGCCACGATCCTCGTCAGCTCGTCCTTGGCGAGGACCTTGCCGGTCGGGTTGGAGGGCGAGTTCAGCCAGAGCAGCTTCAGCCCGGCGGGGTCCAGCTCGGTCGGGTCGTCGTAGACCTCGTACTCGGCGCGGGCCAGGCGGGCGCCCACCTCGTACGTCGGGTAGGCCAGGCGCGGGTGGGCGACCCGGTCGCCGGGGCCGAGGCCGAGCTGGGTCGGCAGCCAGGCCACCAGTTCCTTGGAACCGACGATGGGCAGCACGTGCCGGTGCGTCACCCCGCGGGCGCCCAGGCGTCGCTCGACCCAGCCGGTGATCGCGTCGCGCAGCGCCGGCGTGCCCCAGACCGTCGGGTAGCCCGGCGAGTCGGCGGCGTCGATCAGGGCCTTCTGGATCAGCTCGGGCACCGGGTCGACCGGCGTGCCGACGGAGAGGTCGACGATGCCGTCCGGGTGGGCCGCGGCCGTCTTCTTGTAGGGCTCCAGCTTGTCCCAGGGGAAGGTGGGGAGTCGGCCGGAGAGTGCCGAGACTGCGGACACGGGTCTTGCTCGCTTTCGTCGGTTCGGCAAACGCCTCGGCCCCGTACGGCGATCACGGCGGTGATCGGGCCGTACGGGACCGAGGCGGCGCTTCAGAGGCGGCCGGGTGTCAGCCGTTCTGCGGCGGGAGCGCGGCGATGACGGGGTGGTCCCGCTCGATCAGCCCCAGCTTGCTCGCACCGCCCGGGGAGCCGAGCTCGTCGAAGAACTCGACGTTCGCCTTGTAGTAGTCCTTCCACTCCTCCGGAGTGTCGTCCTCGTAGAAGATCGCCTCGACCGGGCAGACCGGCTCACAGGCACCACAGTCGACGCATTCGTCCGGGTGGATGTACAAGGACCGCTGGCCCTCGTAGATGCAGTCGACCGGGCACTCCTCGATGCACGCCTTGTCCTTGACGTCGACACAAGGCTGCGCGATGACGTAGGTCACGCTGTCGTTCCTCCTCGATAGGGCGCTGGCGGGCCTCCTCAGGCTCCGCCGCCTGGCGCGCGGGAGCGCGGCGTCGTCGATGCCCGCCCCTAGTATCTCCGTTCCTGGGCATGATCCGAACAGGAGGGGTGAACTGACCAGTGGAAATCTCCGCCAGCGGGCGCCTCGAGGTCCGTATCACCACTGCTGACGTGGGCAAACGGGTCTCGGTGCGCCGCTTGAACGACACTGGTGCCGCAGAGGAGAAATTCACCGACACGGTGGGTGTTCTCACATCATGGGACAACGGTGTGCTGCTGATCACACGCAAGGACGGGACGGCTGTCCGGATCGCGGAATCCTCGCTGGTCGCGGGGAAGGTGATCCCGGCCGCCCCGGCGCGTCGCCGCGGCCCCGCCGCCTCCTACGAGGAGCTGGCGCAGGTCTCCACGCGCGCGTGGCGGCCGCTGGAGAGCGAACGGCTCGGCGAGTGGGAGCTGCGGGCGGCCGCCGGATTCACCCGGCGGGCCAACTCCGCGCTGCCGCTCGGCGACCCCGGCCTGCCCCTGGACGACGCCCTGACGGCGGTACGGCGCTGGTACGGCGCACGCGGACTGCCCGCCTACGTGCAGACCGCGACCGGCGCCGAGGGCACCCAGGAGCTGCTGTGCGCGGAGCTGGACCGGCGCGGCTGGGGGCGCGAGGTGAGCGCCGAGCTGTGGATCGGGGGGCTGGCACCGATCGCGGACCTCGCCGAGCCGGCCGGGGTCGTGCTGTCCCGTCGGGCCGACGAGGCGTGGCTGGCCCGCTACCAGCGCAAGGGGGTGAGCGAGGTGGCGCTCCAGGTGCTGCACAGCGGCCCGTCGGTGTGGTTCGCGACCGTCCCCGGCGAGGCGGGCGAGCCGCCGGCCGCCATCGGCCGCTGTGTCGTGGACGGCCGCTGGGCGGGCTTCGCGGTCGTCGAGGTCGACCCGGCGCGGCGGCGGCAGGGGCTGGCGACCGCCGTCATGGCCGCGCTGGCCCACCGGGCGCTCGACGAGGGCGCGTCGGCCGCGTGGCTCCAGGTCGAGACGGACAACGCGGGCGCGCGGGCGCTGTACGCGGGGATGGGCTTCGCGGCGCACCACGCGTACCACCACTACCGCGAGCCGGGTTCCGGAAAGGCGTGATCCCTTGATGCGCCCCCTGTTCCCTCCTCCGTACCCTCCGCCGCCCGACCGTGCCGCCGAGCTGCACCGCCGGTTCGCCGCCGAGGCGCGTGCCGAGCGGCCCGACCTGGCCGCGCTGTGCCTGCTGATCGGCGCGGTGGCGGACGGCTCGCTGGACGAGGCCGGCATGGACGCGGCGCAGATGGAACTGGACGAGCTGGCCGGGCAGCTTCCGTTCCGCCCCGGTGGGCCCGCGGACTGGGCCGCCGCCCTGCACCGCGTGCTCGGCGAACGCCTCGCCTTCCACGGCACGCCCGGCGACTACCACCATCTGGAGTCGTCGCTGCTGCACGAGGTGCTGCGCCGCCGCCGGGGCCTGCCGATCCTGCTGTCGGTGGTGTGGATGGAGGTCGCGCGCCGCGCCGGGGCGCCCGTGTACGGCGTGGCCCTGCCGGGTCACTTCGTGGTCGGCTTCGGCCCCGAGACGGACCAGGTCCTCGCCGACCCCTTCGACCGGGGCCGTGTCCTGACGGGCCCGGACGCGGAACTCCTGGTCGTCGGCGCGACGGGCACCACGCCGGACCCGTCCCACTTCACCCCCGCCGACCCCCTGGACGTCGTCCTGCGCATCCTGAACAACATCCGCGCCTGGGCGGCGGCTCGCCCGGAACGCTCCGACGTCTCCCTGTGGGCGGTGGACCTCTCCCTCCTCCTCCCCTCCCACCCGGCCCGCCTCCGCCAGGAACGCGCGGAAACCCTGATCCGCCGCGGCGAATTCACCGAGGGCGCGAAGGAGCTGGAGGCGTACGCGGAGGTGGTGGCGGCGGTGGACGAAACCGCAGCGGAAAAGCTGCGCGGCGAGGCACGGGCGGCACGGGCGTTGCTGAACTGACGGCCGTCCACCGCAGCCGACCCGGAACGGGAACCTCCCCCGCTGTTCAGCACTCTTACGCCGCGGCTCCGGCTCGCACACGCCACTTGACCAGGGACGCATGTGCGCGAGCCCAGGGGATTTCTCGACCCATCATCGCCCACACGCACAAAACGGGGAAAGCATGCATCGCGGGTTCGCGCTTCGGTGGTCGCACGGCACCGTCGCGGAGCTTCTGACCGGTCGCGACAACAGTATGGGGCTGCTCAGGCTGTGCCTGGCGCTGGCCGTGGTCGTCTCTCACGCCCGGGTCCTGGGATACGGCGGTACGGAGTACCTGCACCATTTCAGCGGCGGGCAGGTCGACCTCGGCAAGCTCGCCGTCTACGGCTTCTTCGTCCTGTCCGGGATTCTCGTCACCCGCAGCGGCGCCCGGCTGACCGTCGGCCGCTTCCTCTGGCACCGGATGCTGCGCATCCTCCCCGGTTTCTGGGTGTGCGTGAGCGTCACGGCGCTCGTCCTCGCGCCCCTGCTGTACTGGCGCCTGCACTCCACGCTGCACGGCCTGAACGGCCCCCACGGGCCGCTGGACTACCTGCGCGCCGACTGGGGTCTGTCGACGGACGAGCAGGACATCTCGCACGTCATGACCGACGCGCGCTCGGCGGGGCGCACCCACGCGATCTCCTTCAACGGCGCGTTGTGGAGCCTGCACTACGAGGTGCTCTGCTACCTCGGTGTGGCCGTGCTCGCCGTCACCGGCATCCTCAGCCGCGCCCGCCGTGCCGTTCTGGTCGTCACGGCGGTGCTCGGTTGGCTGGTCGTTCGGCACGCGAGCCGGCAGCCTCTGTGGGCCGGCCAGTACGCCTCCCACTATCTGCACGACTTCCGGCTGCCTCTGGTGGGTCAGGTCAACCCGAGCTTCATGATCTATCTCGGCTTCGCCTTCGGCCTCGGCGCGCTCGTCGAGGTCGCCCGGCATCGAATACCCGTCAGCGACCCGCTGGGCGTCGCGTCGCTCGTCGTCCTGGTCGGCAGCCTGCACTACGGCTATCTCTTCACCGTCGGCATACCGGCCTTCGCCTATCTGCTGGTCTGGCTCGCCGTCCGCCTGCCGGCACCCTTGCGCCGCATCGGCGCCCGCAACGACTACTCCTACGGCATCTACATCTACGGCTTCCCCGTGCAGCAGACACTCGCCCTTCTCGGCTGGACCCGGTGGGGCATCGGCGCGTACCTCGCGCTGACCCTCGTCTTCACCCTGCTGCTCGCCGCGGCCTCCTGGCACTTCGTCGAACGCCCCGCCCTGCGGTGGAAGGACCTCGGCAAGGGCCGCCGCGGCAGGCCCACCCTCTCCCGGCCCGTCCGAAGGCACGTGCCGCAGCAGCGCACCGCCGAGGTGGCGGCCGGCCGGCGGTGACGCGGGCTCAGCCGACGAGCGACACGAACCCGGTCCACGCCTCCGGCGTGAAGGTGAGGCGGGGGCCGGCCGTGTTCTTGGAGTCCCGCACGTGGACGGTTCCGGGGGTGGTGGCCATCTCCACGCAGGAGTCGCCCTCGCTGCTGCTGCTGTAGCTGCTCTTGAACCAGGCGTACGCCACTTCGACGCAGGAGTCGCCGTCGGGGCCGCTGCTGTAAGTGCTCTTGAACCAGGACAGTTCGGAGGCGTCCCCGGCGGTGGGCTTGCGGATCATGTTTCTCCCAGCAGTTTCTCGATAAGCGCCAGTGACTCCCGAGGTGGGAGAGCCTGCGCCCGGATGGTGCCATACCGCAGCTCAACGATGCGCAACTGCTTCCGGTCGGTGATCGGACGGCCGCTGAACGCTCCGTCCGAGCGCGCCACCGCCGTTCCGTCCTCGAACTTGAGCACTTCGATCGTGCCACTCATACCGGGGTGAGCCACGCTGTCCATCGGCATCACCTGAAGCGTCACGTTGCTCAACCGGCCCACCTCCAGCAGGCGTTCGAACTGCTGTCGCCGCACCATTGTGCCTCCCACCCTGCGGTGGAGCGTCGCCTCTTCCAGCACGAAGCTGAGCGCGGGCGCGGGCGAACGCTCGTAGACGGCGCGGCGCGCCATGCGGGCGGCAACCCGCCGTTCCAGGTCCTCCGGCGAGTAGGCGGGCTGCCAGGACTCCAGCAGCGCCCGGGCGTGGTCGGGCGTCTGCAACAGACCGGCGATGTTGGAGCACTCGTAGACGCCGATCTCGACCGCCCGCGCCTCCATCTGTGCCAGGTCCCGCACCTTCTTCGGGTAGCGGACCTTGCGCACGTCCTCCTTCATGGCCGCGAGCAGGCCCGCCGCTCCCAGCACCTCGTCCGCCTTGTCGAGGTACTCGGGCCGGGGGATGCGTTCCCCGCGCTCGATCTTGTAGACCATGTCCTCGCCGTATCCGACGGCCGTCGCGAACTCGCCGGCCTTCATCCCGACGGCCTCGCGCCTGAGCCGTAACTGCCGCCCCACCGTGGCGATGACGGCCAGAGCCCAGTCGTCGTCCGGGTCCACTTCCCAGCCAGGTCCGTCCACTTCGACGTCCACCGACATGCCAACCCCCTCAGGCGGTCACCGTGAGCGATCGCTTCGTGACGCATCACGGTAGCGAGGTGCGGCCACACGCAGTGACGGGAATCGGGAAACCCGGTGTCCGGGCCGGAGGCTAGCGCGGCCTCCTGCGGATCCGTACCCACACGTCCCTCGCCCGGCGGCCGGCCTCCGTGCGGCTTTCGGCGACCACGCGGCGGGCCTGTTCCGGGGTTTCGACCATGGGGCCCGAACCGCGCAGGGGGCGGCCGGCCGTCTCGTACAGGACCAGCGACGACAGCAGGCCGATGACGCCCGCGCCCATCAGGTAGTACGCCGGGATCATCTTGTCGTCCAGGCCGGTCACCAGGGCCGAGGTGAACAAGGGCGTCGTGCCGCCGAAGAGGGAGACGGAGACGTTGAAGGCGATCGACAGGGCGCCGTAGCGGATGCGGGTCGGGAAGAGGGCGGGGAGCGTCGCGGCCGAGGTGCCCGCGAAGCAGACCAGGAGCAGGCCGAGGATCAGGCAGCCGATCGCGGGGCCGAGGATGCCGCCCTGGCGGATCAGCAGGAACGCCGGGATCGAGAGAGCGATCAGGGCCACGCTGCCCGCCATGAAGACGGGGCGGCGGCCCCAGCGGTCCGTGGAGCGGCCGACCGTGGTGATGGTGAGGGCGACGACGATCATCGTGCCGAGGACCAGGAGCTGCGCGGTGTTCTCGTCCTGGCCGAGAGTCGCCGTCATGTAGGTGGGGAGGTAGGACGTCACCATGTAGTTGGTGACGTTGTAGAGCAGGACCAGGCCCATGCAGATCAGGACCGCCTGCCAGTGGTGGACGAAGATGTCCTTGAGCCGGCCGTGGCCGGACTGGCGGGCCTCCTCCACCGGGTCCTCGCCGTCGGCGGCGCGCTGGGCGGCCCGCTCCTGGTTCGCGAGTTCGGCCTCGCGCTGGAAGGCGGGGGTCTCCTCCAGCTTCAGCCGCACGTACAGGCCGATCACCCCGATGGGGCCGGCGACCAGGAACGGGATGCGCCAGCCGTAGTCCTGCATGCCGCCGCTGCCGAGGGCCGCGGTCAGGCCGGTGACCAGGGCCGAGCCGAGGGCGTAGCCGACGAAGGTGCCGAAGTCGAGCCAGCTGCCGAGGAAGCCGCGCCGGGTGTCGGGGGCGTACTCGGCGATGTAGGTGGTCGCGCCCGCGTACTCGCCGCCCGTGGAGAAGCCCTGGACGAGGCGGCAGACCAGCAGGAGCAGCGGGGCGACGAAGCCGACGGCCGCGTACGAGGGCAGGAAGCCGACGGCGAACGTGCTGACCGCCATCATCACCATGGTGGCCGCGAGCACGCGCTGACGGCCGATGCGGTCGCCGAGCGGGCCGAAGACGATGCCGCCGAGCGGGCGGACCACGAACGCGGCGGCGAAGGTGGCGAAAGTGGACACCACCTGGGCGCCGGGTGAGCTGGAGGGGAAGAAGACCTTGCCGAGGACGGGGGCGACGTAGGCGTACACGCCGAAGTCGAACCACTCCATCATGTTGCCCATCGCGGCCGCCGAGACCGCGCGGCGCACGGCCGGGCGGTCGGTGACGGTGACGTCGGAGGGCGCCAGGACCTGTTTGCGCCGGCGCAGCAGGGTCCGCAGCATCCGGTCGGTGGCCGGGTGGCCGCCGCGGCCGGGGACGGGCCGGTTCCGGTCGGGCGGCGGGGCAGAGCCGTTGCGCATCAGATCACCGCAAACACCACTTGGGGGACGATTTCGGGCCATTATCCACCCGCGATCGTCTGCTGCCCGGTGGACGCCTCGTCACACCTGTCGGGAGCGTCCGGACGAGCCGGCGGCGGATCTAGAGCCAGCCCTTCTCCCGCGCGATCCGCACCGCCTCCGCCCGGTTGCGGACCGCCAGCTTCTGGATCGCCGTCGAGAGGTAGTTGCGGACCGTGCCCTGGGACAGATGCAGAGCGGCGGCCAGTTCGGCGTTGGTGGAGCCGTCGGCCGCCGCGCGCAGCACCTCGCGTTCGCGGTCGGTCAGCGGGTTCGCGCCCTCGGCGAGCGCGGCGGCCGCGAGCGTCGGGTCGATGACCCGCTCGCCGGCCAGCACCTTGCGGACCGCGGCGGCGAGTTGCGCGGCGGGCGCGTCCTTGACCAGGAAGGCGTCGGCGCCGGCCTCCATCGCGCTGCGCAGGTATCCCGGGCGGCCGAAGGTGGTGAGGACCACCAGCTTCAGCGCCGGGAACTCGCGGTGCAGCAGGCCCGCCGCCTCGATGCCGGTGATGCCGGGCATCTCGATGTCGAGCAGGGCCACGTCGAGGTCGTGCTCGCGGGCGGCCGGGAGCACCTCGTCGCCCCGGGCGACCTGCGCGACGACCTCGATGTCCTCCTCCAGGCCGAGCAGCGCGGCCAGGGCCTCGCGGACCATCGACTGGTCCTCCGCCAGCAGGACCTTGATCGTGGGGCTCATGCCCCGGATCCTACGTCCCGGGCAGTACCGGCCGGTACGCGGGCGACGAGCCGGAATCCGTGCTTGAACCGCCCCGCGTCCAGCGTGCCGCCGGCCTTCTGCAGACGTTCCGTCAGGCCGGTGAGCCCGTTGCCGGGACCCGCGCCGGAGCCGCCGCCGCCGTTGTCCTCGACGGTGAGCTGGAGCACGGGCCCGTCGAGGGTCTGGTGCCGGGTCAGCTCCACGACGCAGCGGCGGGCACCGCTGTGCCGGACGACGTTGGTGATCGCCTCGCGCAAGGCCCAGGCGAGCGCCGCCTCGCTCTCCTCGACCAGGCCGGTGAGATCGGGTTCGGCGGGCAGATCGGCGCTCACCCCGGCCGCCGTCAGCGCGACCTGCGCGCCGGCGATCTCGGCGGCCAGGCGCGGGCGGCGGTAGCCGGTGACGGCCTCGCGGACGTCCACCAGCGCCTGGCGGCTGACCTGTTCGATGTCGGCGACCTGCTGGGCCGCCTTGTCGGGCTGTCCGGGGAGCATCCGGCCGGCCAGCTCGCTCTTCAGCGTGATCAGGGACAGCGAGTGGCCCAGCAGGTCGTGCAGGTCGCGGGCGAGACGCAGCCGCTCCTCGTTGGCGGCGAGCTGGGCGACGGTGGCCCGCGCCTTGCGCAACTCGATCGTGGTGCGCACCAGTTGGCCGACGCCGCTCATCGCGAACCCGATGAGCAGCACCAGCAGGAACAGGCCGCGCGCCTCCTTCTCGTTGGAGTGCAGGCCCACCAGGTACATGACCACGGCCACCGCGGGGACGGCCCAGTACGCAGCGCGCAGCGGCAGGGTGGCCCCGCAGGCGACCGAGACGTAGACGAACAGGCCCAGCCAGGCGCTGCCCAGCGTGTACGACAGCAGGGGGGCGAGGACGCCGAGGGTGACGGTCAGCGAGACGACGAGCGGCGCCGAGAACGGCCGTCCCATGTTGCGGAAGACCAGCGTCAGGTAGGCCGCGACGAAGGCGGCGAGCCCCACCGCACCGGCGGCGGTCGCCGCGCCGGTGTGGTGGCCGGCCACCAGGTCGCCGACCGGTGAGGCCAGGAACACCAGCCAGACGCCGATCCACATGATCTTGACGTACATCTCGCGCCGGTTGCGCGGGGGCCAGCCCAGCCGCACGGTGCGTTCGGAGTCGTCCCCACCCTGGTGGTCCGCCGTCATGGTGCTCACGCCTTCAGCGTGTCCTTCCGGTACAGCCACGCCGCTCCACCCGCGAAGAGGAGGAAGAAGACGGCGAGGATGGCGATGTCCTGGCTCTGCGGGGCCTGGCTCTGTTCGATGGACCTGCCCAGGGCAGCGTACGCGTGCGTCGGCAGCCACTTGGCGATGTCCTGCAGCCACTGCGGGAAGGTGGTCGTCGGCATCCACAGGCCGCCCAGCATGGACAGGCCGAAGTAGGTGATCATCGTGATCGGCCGCACCGCGTCCCCGCTGGCCAGGTAGCCGAGGGCGACACCGAGCGCGGCGAACACCAGGCTGCCGGCCCAGATCGAGCCGGTCAGGGCGAGCCACTGCCAGGCGTCGAGGCGGACGTCCTTCACGACCGCGGCGACGACGAACACGATGATGATGGACGGCAGGCTCACCACGGCCGCGCTGGCCGTCTTGGCGAGCACGTAGCCGCGCCCGGGCAGGGTCGTCAGCCGCAGCTGCCGCACCCAGCCGCTCTCGCGCTCCTTGGCGATGCGCTCGCTGTTGCCCATCAGCACGGCCGTCAGGGCGCCGAAGGAGGCCATGGAGACCATCATGTACGTCGGCAGGGTCAGCCCGCTGCCGTCGACCTTGGTGGTGCTGTCGGCGCTGCCCGCGATGATCAGGAACAGCAGCGACGGGTAGAGCACGGAGAAGAACAGGAACTTGCGGTTGCGCAGGGCGCGGGTGAGTTCCAGCTTGATCAGGCTGTTCACTTGGTCTTCGCCTCCTCGGCGGCGGTGATGGCGACGAAGGCCTGCTCCAGGCCGAGCCCGGCGACTTCGAGGTTGCGGGGGTAGAGGCCGAGGCCGTACAGGGCGTGCACGGTGGCGTCGGCGTCGGTGGACTGGATGCGCACGGTCTGGCCGGACACGTCCAGCGAGGTCAGGAACGGCAGGCCGTGCAGGGCGGTCTCGTCGATGGCGCCCTCGAGGTCGAAGGCGACGCGGCGCGCGCCGGCCTTCGCCTTGATCTCGGCGGCGGTGCCGTCGGCCAGCAGCCGGCCGCGGTGCAGCACGAGCACCCGGTCGGCGATGGCGTCGGCCTCCTCCAGGTAGTGCGTGGCGAACAGCACCGTGCGGCCCTGGTCGGCCTGTTCGCGCATGGTCGCCCAGAACGCCTGGCGGGTGGTGACGTCCATGCCGGTGGTCGGCTCGTCCAGGACGATCAGGTCGCTGTCGCCGGCCGTGGCGAGGGCGAAACGCACCCGCTGCTCCTGGCCGCCGGAGAGCTTGTTGACCTTGCGGTCGGCGATGTTCGCGACCCCGGCCCGGGCCAGCACGTCCGAGACCCGGTAGGGCCGCGGGTGCAGGTCGCAGGCGAGGCGGACCAGTTCGGCGACGGTGACCTCGTCCATCAGGCCGCCGCTCTGCAGCATCGCGCCGACCTTCCCGGCGACGATGGCGTCGCGCGGGCTGGTGCCGAAGACGCGGACCGTGCCGGCGTCGGGCTGCTTGAGGCCGAGCAGCAGGTCGAGGGTGGTCGACTTGCCGGCGCCGTTGGGGCCGAGCAGGGCCACGGTCTCGCCGGGGTGCAGCGCGAGGGACAGCCCGTCCACCGCCCGTACGTCCCCGTATGCCTTGCTCACCTGGTCGAAACCCACCACCGGTGTGGCGGTGGCCGTCGCTGTCGTCGTCATGCCCCCATCGTCGCCGCGCGGACGGCGGCCCCGGCAGTGTCGGCCGTCCGCAGTGCCGGATGACAGATGTCATGCCGGGCGGGTGACAAGCGGGGGCATACGACGAAGGGGGCGCCCGGCGGTGTGCCGTGCGCCCCCGTCGTGGGCGGTCCGCTGGGGTCCGTGGCCCGTCAGCTGGGGTCGGTGGAGATGACGGCGACCCGGTTGGTGGTGCTCTTCAGCGCCAGCCGCAGGGCGCCGTAGACGTCCTGGACGGTGACCGGGGTCTTCTGGCCGTTCGCGCGGGCGATCAGCACCCCGTCGAAGGTCTTGCCGTACAGCTCCTTGAGAGCGGCCTCGTCGTAGGAGTCGACGAGCTTGCCGCCCACGGCCTTGACCTTCAGGAACTTCCACAGCGACTTCTGCGGGCTGAAGGCGACCTTGTGCGCCGCGTCCGTCATGACGGTGACCTTGGCGGACATCGCCGGCTCGGCGAACTCCTTCATCATCCGGTCCACCTCGGTGTTGGACACCGTGGGCTGCCGGTTCGTCGTCGCCACCCGCACGGGCGTGGTCGCGCCGGTCTCCACCTGCGTGCGGTACGCCTGCTCGACCGCCTGCTTGGAGCGCTCGACGTCGATGCCCTTGCCGGGCTTGCCGTAGACGGCGACGGCCTTGCCGGCCTCGAAGCGGATGGTGCCGTCGGTCATCGAGCCGGAGCCGCCCGCGGCGTTCTCCAGGGCGGCCTGGAGCTTCTCCTCGTCGACCGGCATGACCGGGTCGACCTGGCGCTGCTGCCCGAACAGCGAGCCGATGACGGAGACCGGGTTGTAGTCGCTCTGCGCGGCCGCGCCGACCGTGGCGTCCTCGTCGAAGTGGAGCCCCGCCTGGTCCGGCTTCAGGGTGACCGTGGAGCCGTCGACGGACAGCTTCAGCGGCTCGTTCACCCCCTTGCCGAGCGCCTCGTCGAGCTTCTTGACGGCCTCGTCGCGGGTGCCGCCGCCGATATCAACGCCGAGCACGGTGGTGCCCTTGGGCACGTCGGAGTGGTTCATCAGCAGCCCGGCGCCGTAGAGGCCGGCGGCCAGCACGACCACGCCGCCGACGAGCAGCGGGAGCTTCCTGCGGCCCTTCTTCTTCGGCGGGCGTGAGGCGGGCGCGTTCTGCGCGACGGGCTCGGGCAGCTTCGGCGGGGTCGGCGCCAGGGGGGCGTCGGGGCCCGCGCCGAACGGGCCGGTGCCGCGGTCGCCGGACGGCACCACGGGGATGCCGCTGGTGACGGTGTGGCCGGAGACGTTGTCGTGGGGCTGCCCGCCGTAGCCGCCGTCGGGCGGTTCGGGGGCGGGCTTCTGCGGGGTGAGGATCGCGGTGTCGTCGCTCAGTCCGACACCGGGGGTGGTTCCGGGCGCCCAGACTCCGGGCACGCCCGGCGGCGTGGTCCCGGGGCCGGGGCCGGCCGCGCCGGGGACCGGCGGCAGGACGGGGCCGTCGCCGGTGACCGGGCCTCCGGTCGGGCCCGAGGGACCCTGCGGGCCGCGGCCGCCGGGCGCTCCGGGGCCGTTCGGGCCGTTGAAGCCGGTGCTGCCGCCGGGACCGCCGCCCGGGCCGCCGGGGGTGTCGTAGTCGGCGCGGTCGTCCCCGGGCTCGGCGAAGTACGGCAGGTCGTCGCGGGTGGGCGCGTCGGTGCCGGGGCGCGCCGAGCTGCCCAGCGGACCCGCGGCGAGCGCCTCGGTGACGTCGAAGGAGCCGGTGCCGCCGCCGTGTCCGGGCGCGACCGGGCCGCCGGTGGCGCCGGACAGGCCGGAGCCGGAACCCGGGCGCCCGGCGCCCGGCAGGCCGGAGCCGTTGGTCCCGCCGGGACGCGAGGAGCCGTTGGCGCCGGGGCGGGCGGAGCCGTTGGCGCCGGGGCCGCCGGGCACGCTCATGGAGCCGACCACACCACCGGGGCGTCCCCCAGCCGTGGGGGTGCCGGAACCGCCGGGCGCAGGCGCCGCGTTGCCGGCCGGTGCGCCCTGGCCGCCCTTGGGCGCCCCGGACTTGCGGGGCGCGAACCAGTCGCTGGTCTTCTCCTCCGCCTGCGGCGCGGACTCGGCGGGCGCCTCGGCGCTGCCGGCGGACGGGGCGGCGGCCGCGGACTGCGGCTCGGCGCTCTCGGCCTCGGCGGCGTCCCCGTCGCCGACGGGCTTGCGCACGACGACGGGCGGAATCGGCCGGGACCCTGGGATGTTGATCCGGATCCGGGTCGTCAGCGTCGTCTCGGTCTTCTTCTCCTCCGGTTGCGTGCCCGCTCGGCCCGCATCCGTACCGTCGCCGGAAGCCGTCGGGGTTCCGTACGGCGGAGTCCCCGAGGGGTAGGCGGCTCCGCCGCGCCCCTTGGGACCGGAGGACGGAGTGTCAGTTTCACGACTCAAGGCAGGTTCTCCCGGTTGGCTCCGCCGCCCGCGTCATCGTCCTTCGCTGGGGTGTCCCCCCGGCTCGGAAGAGCTTGGGGGAGGCTCGGCGGCGCGCACCACCATACTGGCCACTTCTGACCCGTATCCCACGACCGCTGGGGAAACCCACACGGGACTCGCACGAGGACGCCGTGGCGAAGGGGACGTCACTTGCCAAGTCGGGCGGGGTGCGCACCGGGTGGCCGCCCCGCACCCAGCGTGGCGCAGATCACAGCCACGGCCATGCCGCCGAGCAGGAAGAGATACGACCCGCCGCCGGCGCCGAACAGGAAGTCACCTTCCGGGCGGCTGGTGGTGAGGAGGACGACGGTGATCATCCAGCCGGCGACGGGGGCGACGGCCCCGGCCCGGCTGCCCAGGGCGCGCGCGCCGCCGAGGAAGAGTCCCGCCGCTCCGGCGAGGGCCAGCAGCAGCCCGCCCGGGAACCAGCCGGCCTGCACCAGCGCCCCGGCCACGGCGACGACCCCGCCGAGCACGAACAGGCCCAGGCAGGCGGCGGCCCGCCCGGGGGACGGCGGCCGCAGCGGCTGGGCGAGCAGGGAACCGGATCCGCGCTGCTCCATCACGCCTCCCCGACCCCGGCGAACAGGTCGCTCTCCAAGGCGCTCCCCTGCTCTCCCGGCTCGCCCTGCACCAACTCGTAGTACTCGGTGGTGAACAGCGGCTGCGCCAGCTCGTTGGAGAGCACGAAGTACGGCTGCCCGGGGGCGACCTCGATCTGGGTGGCGTGCGCGGCCATCGCGGCGGCCTTGGCGGCAACGTGGGCGCTGCCGTCGACGGCGGTGGTCACCCGGTCGTCGGCGACGACACCGGGCACGTCGTCGACGGTGGCCGTCTTGGCGAACGGCAGCCCCGGCAGCTCCTGCTGGAGGCGGGCGAAGGCGTCGTCGGCGACCGTGCGCGGCACCCGGTTCCAGTAGATCCTGGGGATGCGCCAGCCGGCGTCGGCGGCGAGTTCGGCGGCACGCATGGCGACGCGGTGGGTCTGGA
The DNA here is from genome assembly GCF_040637635.1 of Streptomyces sp. NPDC028635. Classification (NCBI taxonomy): domain Bacteria; kingdom Bacillati; phylum Actinomycetota; class Actinomycetes; order Kitasatosporales; family Streptomycetaceae; genus Streptomyces; species Streptomyces sp. NPDC028635. Next base: position 14,868 of record NZ_JBEZWX010000010.1, read on the forward strand.
TGTGGTCGGGGTGGCCGTAGCCGCCGTCGGCGTCGTAGGTGACGAGGACCTGGGGCCGTACCTCGAGGATCACCTGAACGAGGTGTCCGGCGGCCTCGTCGACGTCGGCCTGCCAGAAGCAGGCGGGGTCGTCGTTGTCGGGCAGGCCCATCATCCCGGAGTCGGCGTAGCGCCCGGGGCCGCCGAGCAGCCGGTGGTCCTCGACGCCGAGTTCGCGCATGGCGGCGGTCAGCTCGCCCAGCCGGTGCCGGCCCAGCGCGGCGCCGGTCAGATGCCGCAGCTCGGGCGGGATGACCTCGCCGCGCTCACCGAGGGTGCAGGTCACCAGCGTGACCCGGGCGCCCTCGGCGGCGTACTTGGCCATGGTGGCGCCGTTGTTGATCGACTCGTCGTCCGGGTGCGCGTGCACCAGCAGCAGACGTCGGGAGGGCAGAGCGGTCATGGGGCCACCCTAAGGGTGGCGGCCCATGACGGCCCGCGAAACCCCCGGGCCGGGCGGCCCGGAGGGATGGTACGGCGGCTCAGAACTTGATGCTGCCGATCATTCCCGCGATGTTCGACGTCAGGTCGCTGATGGTGGGCGCGACCGTGGACGACGCGAGATAGAAGCCGAGCAGCATGCAGACGATCGCGTGCCCCGCCTTCAGCCCGGACTTCTTGATCAGCAGAAAGACGATGATCGCCAGCAGCACCACCGCCGAAATCGAGAGTGCCACGGCGGTTCACCTCCAGACAGAGCAGGGCACCTTGTCATTCCATGCAATTGCCGACAGGTTCATACCCACACAGCGTTAGTGATCATAGCTATACGTACTCGTGCATGGCTCGGCGCACGGGCGCACAAGGGGGCTCATGGCCAATATGGTCGGGGCATGACGAGCGAGCCTGACTCCTTCCCGCGGCGGCATGCCCGCACCCAGCGCTTCACCCTCGGCGCGCCGCGTTCGTTCACCGTCGCGCCCGACGGTTCCCGTGTCGTGTTCCTGCGGTCGTCCTCCGGTACCGACCGGGCCGGCGCGCTGTGGGTGCTCGACGTGGCCGACGGCGCCGAGCGCCTGGCGGCCGATCCGTACGCCCTGCTCGGCGGGGCCCTGGAGGACCTGTCGCCCGAGGAGCGGGCGCGTCGCGAACGCAGCCGGGAGGGCGGCGCCGGCATCGTCGGCTACGCCACCGACGCGGCCGTCGAGCTGGCCTCTTTCGCGTTGTCGGGGCGGCTCTTCACGGCCGAGCTGCGGGCCGGCACGGCACGGGAACTGTCCGTTCCGGGACCGGTGATCGATCCGCGCCCCTCCCCCGACGGACGCCATGTCGCCTACGCCGCCGGGGGCGCCCTGCGGGTGGTCGGCGCGGAGGGCGAGGACGACCGGGCGCTGGCGGAAGCGGAGTCCGAGGGGGTGAGCTGGGGGCTGGCCGAGTTCATCGCCGCCGAGGAGATGTCGCGTTCGCGGGGTTTTTGGTGGTCGCCGCAGTCGGACCGGCTGCTGGTGGCGCGCGTGGACGACACGCCGGTGCGGCGCTGGTGGATCGCCGACCCGGCCCATCCGGAACGTGAGCCACATCATGTCGGCTATCCGGCGGCGGGGACGGCGAACGCCGAGGTACGGCTGTTCGTGGTCGGGCTCGACGGGGTGCGCACGGAGGTCTCCTGGGACCGGGCGCGCTACCCGTATCTGGCGCGAGTGCACTGGTCAGCGGCGGGGGCGCCGCTGCTGCTGGTGCAGGCGCGGGACCAGCGCAGCCAGCTGTATCTGGCGGTGGACCCGGACACCGGGGCGACCCGGATGGTGCACGCGGATGAAGATCCGATTTGGCTGGAACTTTTCGCCGGGGTGCCGGCCTGGTCGCCCTCCGGACGGCTGGTCCGCATCGCGGACGAGGGCGGGGCGCGGGTCCTCGCGGTCGGCGAACGCCCGCTGACCAACGCGCAGTTGCACGTCCGGGCGGTGCTCGACGTCGCCGACGAGGACGTCCTGGTCTCCGCCTCCGCGGGCGAGGAGGCGGAGGCACCGGAGACCGGCGAGGTGCACGTCTACCGGGTGAACGAGCTGGGCTGGGAGCGCGTCTCGCAGGAGCCCGGCGTGCACTCGGCGGTGCGCGCCGGGGGCGTGACCGTCCTGGTGTCGGCGACGCTCGACCGGCCCGGCGCGCGGGTACAGGTGCTGCGGGATGGCAAGCCGGTGGCGACGGTCCCCTCTTTCGCGGAAGATCCCGGTCTGTCCCCGCGCGTGACGCTCACCGAGGGGGGCGCACGAAGGATCCCGTGCGCCGTGCTTATGCCTACGGACTACCCCGGTGACACCCCCCTGCCGGTACTCCTCGACCCCTACGGTGGCCCGCACGGTCAGCGGGTGGCCGCCGCGCACAACGCGCATCTGACCTCGCAGTGGTTCGCCGACCAGGGCTTCGCCGTCGTCGTGGCCGACGGCCGGGGCACGCCGGGGCGCTCGCCGGCCTGGGAGAAGGCCGTCCACCGCGACTTCACGGTGACCCTGGACGACCAGATCGAGGCGCTGCACGACCTGGCCCAGCGCTACCCGCTGGACCTGACCCGGGTCGCCGTCCGCGGCTGGTCCTACGGCGGTTACCTCTCGGCGCTCGCCGTGCTGCGCCGCCCGGACGTCTTCCGCGCCGGCATCGCGGGCGCCCCGGTCACGGACTGGCGGCTGTACGACACGCACTACACCGAGCGCTACCTCGGCGACCCGGGCGCGGACCCGGCGCCGTACGCGCACAGCTCCCTGGTGGACGACGCCGGCCTGGTCTCCCCGGCCGAGCCGCACCGCCCGCTGATGGTGATCCACGGCCTCGCCGACGACAACGTCGTGGTCGCCCACTCGCTGCGCCTGTCCTCGGCGCTGCTGGCGGCGGGGCGCCCGCACGAGGTGCTCCCCCTGTCCGGGGTGACCCACATGACCCCGCAGGAACAGGTCGCGGAGAACCTGCTCCTGCTCCAGGTGGACTTCCTCCGCCGGGCCCTCGCATAGGGTCGGCGGCGCACGGCACGGACAGCCCCGAACTCCGTTAACGCACAGGCAACTTCGCGGAAGCGGCACCGATATACGGACACGGGAGACTGATCAGCGTACGGCCGTGCGGGTGCCGTGAGCGGGCCGGGGCGACAGCCATGTCACCCCGGCCCGTCTCCCTGTTGCGGCGGGCGCCGCTCGGAGGGCACCTCGGGCGGGCGGCCGGGGCGGTCCTCCACGGGGACGACGTGCTTCTCCTCGGCGAAGTGACAGGCCGAGGGGTGGGCGGCCCGGCCGCCGGGCAGATGGGGCGGGATCGTGAGGAGCGGCACCTCCAGGGCGCAGCGCTCACGGGCCTTGAAGCAGCGGGTGCGGAAGCGGCAGCCGGAGGGGATGTTCGTCGGGGACGGGACGTCACCGGCGAGGATGATGCGCTCGCGGTGCTCACGGGCCTCGGGGTCGGGGACCGGGACCGCGGACAGCAGCGCCTGGGTGTAGGGGTGCGTGGGGTGGTCGTAGATCTCCTCGTCCGTGCCGATCTCGACGATCCGGCCCAGGTACATCACGCCGACCCGGTCCGAGATGTGCCGGACGATCGACAGGTCGTGCGCGATGAAGACGTAGGAGAGGTCGAACTCGCTCTGCAGGCGGTCCATCAGGTTGATGACCTGCGCCTGCACCGACACGTCCAGCGCCGAGACCGGTTCGTCGGCGACGATCACCTCCGGGCGCAGCGCCAGTCCCCGGGCGATGCCGATGCGCTGGCGCTGGCCGCCGGAGAACTGGTGCGGGTAGCGGTTGATGTACTCCGGGTTCAGACCGACGACGTCCAGCAGGTCCTGCACCTTGCGGCGCCGGTCGCCCTTGGGCGCGACCTCGGGGTGGATCTCGTACGGTTCGCCGATGATGTCGCCGACCGTCATGCGGGGGTTGAGCGAGGTGTACGGGTCCTGGAAGACCATCTGGATGTTGCGGCGGACCGCCTTCAGCGCGCGCCCGGACAGCTTGGTGACGTCCTCGCCCTTGTAGCGGATCGACCCGGCCGTCGGCCGTTCCAGGTTGACCAGCATCTTGGCGACCGTGGACTTGCCGCAGCCGGACTCGCCGACGATGCCGAGGGTCTCGCCGCGGCCGAGCGAGAAGTCGACGCCGTCGACGGCCTTCACCGCGCCGACCTGCTTCTTGAACAGGATGCCCTGGGTGAGCGGGTAGTGCTTGACCAGCCCGCTCACCTCGAGGATCGGCTCAGCCATGCAGGCACTCCCTCCAGAAGTGGCAGGCGCTGCCGCGCTCTTCGGACACCTCGTACAGCGGCGGCACGTCCGTGCGGCACACGTCCCGGGCCATGGGGCAGCGCGGGTGGAAGGCGCAGCCGGGCGGGATGTTCATGAGGTTGGGCGGCAGGCCCTTGATGGCGTACAGCTCCTGGCCCTTCTGGTCCAGCCGCGGGATCGAGTCCAGCAGGCCGCGGGTGTACGGGTGGGCGGGCGCCTTGTAGATGTCGTGCACCGGCGCCGACTCCACGATGCGGCCGGCGTACATCACGGCGATCCGGTCGGCGACGTCGGCGACCACACCGAGGTCGTGGGTGATGAGGATCAGGCCCATGTTGTACTCGCGCTGGAGGTCGGCGAGCAGTTCCATCACCTGGGCCTGGACCGTCACGTCGAGGGCCGTGGTGGGTTCGTCGGCGATGATGAGCGCGGGTTCCAGGGCCAGCGCCATGGCGATCATGATGCGCTGGCGCATGCCGCCGGAGAACTGGTGCGGGTACTGGCGCACCCGCTCCTTGGCGGCCGGGATGCGCACCCGTTCCATCAGCTCCACGGCCTTGGCGCGGGCGTCCTTGTTCGTCATCCCGCGGTGCACGACGAACATCTCGCCGAGCTGGTCGCCGACCGTCATCACCGGGTTGAGGGAGCTGAGGGCGTCCTGGAAGATCATCGCCATCCCGGCGCCGCGGATCTTGCGCCGCTGGTCCTCCTTCAGCTTCAGCAGGTCCTGGCCCTGGAAGAGGATCTCGCCGCCGGTGATCCGGCCCGGCGGCATGTCGAGGATGCCCATGACGGTCTGCGCGGTGACCGACTTGCCGGAGCCGGACTCGCCGAGCACGGCGAGCGTCTCCCCGGCGTCCACGGCGTAGGTGACGCCGTTGACGGCCTTGGCGACCCCGTCGCGCGTCCGGAACTCCACGTGCAGGTCACGCACTTCGAGCAGCACGGGCGACTCACCTCAGCTTCGGATCGAGGGCGTCGCGGACCGCGTCGCCGAGCATGATGAAGGCCAGGACGGTGACGGCCAGGGCTCCGGAGGGCCACAGCAGGGCGTGCGGGGCGTTGCGGACGTAGGGGGCGGCGGCGGAGATGTCGATGCCCCAGGACACGCTGGGCGGTTTCAGGCCGACGCCGAGGAAGGACAGGGTGGCCTCGAGCGCGATGTAGGTGCCGAGCGCGATGGTCGCCACGACGATCACCGGCGCGACCGCGTTGGGCGTGATGTGCCGCAGCAGGATGCGGGAGCTGGAGCCGCCGAGCGCGCGGGCGGCCTGTACGTAGTCGTTCTGCTTGGCGGTGATGACGGAGCCGCGCGCGATGCGGGAGATCTGTGGCCAGCCCAGCAGCACGATGAAGCCGACGACCGGCCAGACGGTGTTGCTGGTGACCACGGACAGCAGCACCAGACCGCCGAGCACGACGGGGATCGCGAAGAAGATGTCGGTGATCCGGGACAGGACCGAGTCCCAGACGCCGCCGAAGTACCCGGCGAGCCCGCCCAGCACGCTGCCGAGCAGGGCGACGCCGAGCGTGGCGCACACGCCGACCGTCACCGACGTACGGGCGCCGTACACGGTCCGTGTGTACACGTCGCAGCCCTGGCCGTCGTAGCCGAAGGGGTGGCCGGCCGAGGAGCCCTGCTGGGCCTTGGCGAGGTCGCACTTGAGGGGGGAGCCGGAGGCGATGGCCGACGGCCACAGGGAGATGAAGACCAGGAAGAGGATGACGAGCCCGGAGATCAGGAACACCGGGTTGCGGCGCAGGTCGCGCCAGGCGTCGGACCACAGGGAGCGGGGCTTGGCCTGCGGCCCGGTGCCCTCGGGCCCGCCCGGGGTCTTCTCCAGGGTCGTCGCTTCGCTGGCCGCGAGGTCCATCGCGCCGCCCATGCCGGTGCCGGCGATGGCGCCCTCGGGCTCGTAGGGCTGCTCAGGCATAGCGGATCCTCGGGTCGAGTACGGCGTAGAGCAGGTCGACCAGCAGGTTGGCGACCAGGAAGACCAGGACGAGGACGGTCACGAACCCCACGACGGTCTGGGTGTTCTGCCGCAGGATGCCCTGGTAGAGCTGGTAGCCGACGCCGTGGATGTTGAAGATGCGCTCGGTGACGATCGCTCCGCCCATGAGGGCGCCGATGTCGGTGCCGATGAAGGTGACGACGGGGATGAGGGAGTTGCGCAGCAGGTGCCGGACGACGACCCGGCGCCGCGGCAGGCCCTTGGCGACGGCGGTGCGCACATAGTCCGAGCGCCGGTTCTCCGCGATGGAGGTGCGGGTGAGCCGGGTGACGTAGGCCAGGGACACGGACGCCAGCACCAGGCCGGGCACGATCAGCTCGTTGAAGGGCGCCTCGGAGGACACCGAGGGGCGGATCCAGCCCCACTGCACGCCCAGCAGCAGCTGGAGCAGCAGGCCGGTGACGAAGGTGGGCACGGAGATCACCACGAGCGTCGCGAGCAGCACCCCGGTGTCGACGGGCCGGCCGCGGCGCAGACCGGTGACGACGCCGAGGGTGATGCCGATGACGATCTCGAAGATGATCGCGACGACGGTGAGCCGGATGGTGACGGGGAACGCCGTGCCCATCAGCTCGGTGACCTTCTGGCCGTTGAACGCCGTACCGAAGTCGCCGGTGAAGACGTTCCCCATGTAGGTCAGGTATTGCTGCCAGACCGGCTTGTCGAGCCCGAACTCCTTCTTCAGCTGGGCGGCGGTGGCCGGGTCGCACTGCCGCTCGCCGCACAGTCCCGCGATGGGGTCGCCCATCACGTTCACCATCAGGAAGATCAGCAGCGTCGCCCCGATGAAGACCGGGATCATCTGGAGCAGACGCCGGACGACGTAGCGTCCCATGACCGGTCAGCTCACCTTGATCTCGTTGTACACGGGCACGCTGAACGGGTTCAGCGTCACGTTGGACAGGCGGTCCGACCAGCCGGCGCTGCCGTTCTGGTACCACAGCGGGATCGCGGCCATGTTGTCCCGGACGACCCCCTCGGCCTGCTGGAACAGGCCGACGGCCTTGGCGGTGTCGGTCTCCTGGTTGGCCTTGTCGACCAGGCCGTCGAACTGCTTGTTGGACCAGTGCCCGTCGTTGGAGGAGGCGTTGGTGTAGTACAGCGGCTGCAGGAAGTTCTGGATGAGCGGGTAGTCCATCTGCCAGCCGGCGCGGAAGGGGCCGCTCATCTTCTTCTGCGTGATCTGGTTGCGGAAGTCGGCGAAGGTGCCGACCGGGTTGCCGACGCATGCCTTGGTGTTGCCGAGGGCGTTGTTGATGGAGTTGCACACGGCGTCGACCCACTGCTTGTGGGAGCCGGTGTCGGCGTTGTAGCTGATCTTCACCTGGCCGCCGGGGATGCCGCCGCCCTGCTGGACGTACTTCTTGGCCTCGGCCGGGTCGTAGTCGCAGAACTTGCCGCACAGGCCGGGCTTGTAGCCGCCCGCCGCGCCGAGGACGGGTGAGGTCCAGTCGGTGGCGGGGGTGCGGGTCTTCGCGAAGATCGTGTCGGTGATCTGCTTGCGGTTGATGGCCATCGACAGGCCCTGGCGGAGCTTTTCGGAGTTCGGCTTGTTCCACTTCGCGTCGTAGAAGGGGAACGCCAGGGTCTGGATGATGCCGGCCGGGGTGTTGAGGTAGCGGTCGCCGAGGTCGTTCTTGACGTTCTTCAGCTGCGCGGCCGGGACGTCGTCGACCAGGTCGAGGTTGCCGGCCATCAGGTCGGTGTAGGCGGTGTTGTTGTCGGTGTAGACCTTCAGGTCGACGCCGCCGTTCTGCGCCTTGTCCGTGCCCGGGTAGCCGTCCCACTTGCGCAGCGACATCTGCGAGCCCTTGGCGTACGACTGGATGGTGTACGGGCCGTTGCCGACCGGCTTCTTGATCCAGCCGGCGTGGTCGGTGAAGAACGTCTGCGGCAGCGGGGCGAAGGCCGGGTAGCCGAGGGTGTCGGGGAAGGTGGAGAACTTCTGGCTGAGCTTGACGGTGAACGTCGTGTCGTTGACGACCTTCAGCCCGGACAGGGTGTCGGCGGTCTGCTTGCCGGTGTCGGGGTGGACCTTGGCGTAGCCGTCGATGTAGCCGAAGAAGTAGGCGTTCTTCTGGTTGTTCTTCAGGCTCGCGCCGTAGTTCCAGGCGTCGACGAAGGACTTGGCGGTGACCTTCTCGCCGTTGGAGAACGTCCAGCCGGGCTTGATGGTGATCCTGAAGTTCTGGGAGTCGGAGGTCTGGATCGACTGGGCGAGCATGTCCTCGGCCTTGCCGGTGTGCGGGTTGTACCGCTTCAGGCCGCGGACGATCATGTCGAGGACCTTGCCGCCCTGCACCTCGTTGGTGTTGGCGGGCTCCAGCGGGTTCTGCGGGTCGCCCCAGGAGGAGCTGAGGACGCCGCCGCCGTTGCCGCCACCGCTGCCGCTGTCTCCCCCGCTTCCGCAGCCCGTCGCCGCGAGGACTACCGCGGCCGCGCAGGCGGCCCAGGTGGCGTGCGTGGCTCCGCGCATGGAGTGCCTCCTCGTCCCTGCGCCCCTGACCGGGCGACGCGGTGCCGCCGGCGCCGGGCGCTGATCGTTACGGCCACTATCCGCCTGAATGCCACATACCTCATATTCACGCCATCCGTCCGGGGTACGGGTCGCCCGTCCGGGTGCATGCGCGGCGCTGCGGGGACCTGCCGGGGGGCGACCGCGCGCGGACGCACCGGAGCCCTCGCCTCCGCCGCGCCGGAGGCCACCGGGACCTCAACTGGAAGCTCAAGAGTCACTCAGATCGCTTTGCGCACAGGGGAGTTGAGTGAAGTATCTGTCCTGCCCACTTCAAGTCGGCGCGCCGCGTACGCGGCGTCCGATCCCCTGTGCCTGAAAGGCGATCCATGAAGCGTGTGATGAGCGCGGCCCTGTCGACCGCGCTGCTCGGCTGCGGTGCGGTGGTCGTCTCGGCCCCCACGGCGGCCGCCGGGGTCCGGTGCGACGACAACCCCATCTACACCATCTCCGACAAGAAGACGGTGTGGGAGCCGACCAACGTGCACAGCGACTGGGCACGGCCGGGCGTGACCATCAGCTACGCCAAGAACAAGACCGGCAGCTGGACCGCCACCGGCACGGCCACCCTGGGCACCGAGGCCGGCGTGATCTTCGCCAAGGCGTCGACCTCCTTCAGCGTCTCGGTCGGCAAGACCTGGTCGAAGTCGGACACCTGGACCTACTCGGCGAAGGTGGAGAAGAAGCCCGGCAAGACCAAGGGCCGTCTGATGATGTATCACGAGGCCAAGGGCTTCAGCGTCACCAAGTACCGCCTGGAGCCCAACGGGCAGCAGCAGTGCGTGAAGCACAAGATCTGGAAGAAGACGGGCATCGTGGCGCCCGCCAAGCGCAACAACAACCTGTGGGGCATCCAGTACGGGTGACCGTGCCCGCCCAGCAGCGCTGAGAGAACCGGCACGGACGGAGGGCGCCGGTTCCGCCCCGCCCCGTCGGACCCTGTCCGGCGGGGCTCCGCGTTTTCCACCCGTCCCCCGAAGGGCCGCCAGGGCTTCACCTGGGGCGCTTCAGTGGACTGGACCAATGGGGTGCACAGAAGATCCCCCGAACGCCGTTTTCGCAGGCGGCAAGGGGTTTGACGGACCGTTGACGTGCGCAGACAGCCACTGATAGACACAGCCGTCCCCGGGTGAGCGGCCACGATCAGACACAGCTGTCCCTGAGCGAACGGCCACTTCCGGACACTGCCGTCTCCCCAGCGAGCGACGACGCGAGGTCACGTTCCATGAAGACGAACGATCAGCACGGACCCGTAAGAGCGCGCCCCACCACCACCCGCCTCGCCGCCGCGGCCGGCACCGCCGCGCTGGCCCTGACCGCCGCCCTCGCCACCCCCCTCGCCCCCGCGCCCGCGCAGGCCGCGGCGGCGGACGGCGGCCCCAAGGTGCTCACCGTCGCCGTCGCGCAGAGCGTCGACTCGCTCAGCCCCTTCCTCGCCACCCGCCTGCTCTCCACCAGCATCAACCGGCTGATGTACGAGTACCTCACCGACTACGACCCCGGCGACGCCCACGCGGTCCCGGGCCTCGCCACCCGGTGGGCGCCCTCGGCCGACAAGCTCACCTGGACCTACACCATCCGCTCCGACGCCACCTGGTCCGACGGGCAGAAGGTGACCGCCGAGGACGCGGCCTGGACGTTCACCAAGATGATGACCGACGAGTCCGCCGCCACCGCCAACGGCAGCTTCGTCACCAACTTCCGCAAGGTGACCGCCCCGAGTCCCACCCGGCTGGTCATCGAGCTGAAGAAGCCGCAGGCCACCATGACGGCGCTCGACGTGCCGATCGTGCCCAAGCACATCTGGGAGAAGGTCGGCGACTTCTCCAAGTTCAACAACGACAAGACCTTCCCCGTCGTCGGCGACGGCCCGTTCGTCCTCGCCGACTACCGGCCCGACAGCTACGTACGGCTCAAGGCCAACAAGAGGTTCTGGCGCGGCGCCCCCAAGTTCGACGAGCTGGTCTTCAAGTACTACAAGGACGGTGACGCCGCCGTCGCCGCCCTGCAGAAGGGCGAGGTGTCCTTCGTCGGCAACCTCACCCCCGCCCAGGCCGCCGCCCTGAAGAACCAGCGCGACGTGAAGGTCAACGACGCCCCAGGCCGCCGCTTCTACGCGCTCGCCGTCAACCCCGGCGCCCGCGCCAAGGACGGCACCCGCTTCGGTGACGGCAACCCCTCGCTGCTGGACCAACGGGTGCGGCAGGCGCTGTTCCTCGCCGTCGACCGCAGGACGCTCATCGACAAGGTCTTCCAGGGCCACGCCGTCGAGGGCGCCGGCTACATCCCCCCGCGCTTCGCCACGTACTTCTGGAAGCCGTCCGGCGCACAGGAACTGGCGTACGACCCGGCGAAGGCCGGCCGGCTCCTCGACCAGGCCGGCTACCGGAAGAACGGCTCCGGGCAGCGCGTCGGCAAGGACGGCAAGCCGCTCACCTACCGCCTGCTGTGCCACGCCACCGACCCCAACGACAAGGCCGTCGGCCAGTACCTGAAGGAGTGGTGGGGCAAGCTCGGCATCGGTGTCCGCCTCGACTGCCTGGACAACGTCAGCGACCCCTGGCTCGCCGGCACCTACGACCTCGCCTTCGACGGCTGGTCGGTCAACCCCGACCCGGACTTCGTGCTGTCCATCCACACCTGTGCCGCCCTGCCCGCCGACCCGAAGAAGACGGGCGCGACCGACAACTTCATCTGCGACAAGCAGTTCGACGACCTGTACGCCCGTCAGCTCGCCGAGTACGACCCGGCCAAGCGGGCGGACCTGGTCCGGCAGATGGAGTCGCGGCTGTACGACACCGGGTACATGAACGTCATGGCGTACCCGAACGCGATGGAGGCCTACCGCACCGACCAGATCGCCTCGATCGAGACGATGCCGAAGGCGGCGGGCAACATCTACGGCCAGGACGGCTACTGGAGCTGGTGGTCGGCGGAGCCCGCCGCCTCGGACGGCTCCTCCGGCTCGGGCAGCTCCACCGGCGTCGTCGTCGGCATCGTCGCGGGCGTCGTCGTCCTCGCGGGCGCCGCCGGCTTCCTCGCCCTGCGCCGCCGCTCCACCGCCGAGGACCGCGAGTAGCCCATGACCGCCACCACCCTCCCCACCGCCGCCGTCCGGCGCACCTCGCCGGTCCCGTACCTGCGCTACGGGGCCGGCAAGCTGGCCGGCGCCGCCGTCTCGCTGCTGGCCGTGCTCGTCACCGGCTTCTTCCTGTTCCGCCTCATCCCGGGCGACCCGGTCCGCACGATGACCGGCGGCCGCCCCGTCTCCGCCGAGCAACTGGCCGCCTACCGCCGGGAGTTCGGGCTCGACCTGCCGCTGTGGCAGCAGTTCACGGACTACTGCGGCAAGGCCCTCACCGGCGACCTCGGCACCTCCTACCAGTTCCGCGCCCCCGTCCTCGACAAGATCACCGAGGCGCTGCCCCACACCCTGCTGCTCACCGGCACCGGGTTCGTCCTCTACACCCTGCTCGGTGTCCTCCTCGGCACCCGGGCGGCCTGGCGGCGCGGCAGCCTCGGCGACCGCTTCCACACCGGGCTGGCCCTGACCCTGTACTCCGTGCCGTCCTTCTGGCTGGGCCTGCTGCTCATCATCGTGCTGTCGGTCGGCATCGGCCCGCTCCCCGGGCTCTTCCCCACCGGCGGCATGGAGACCGGCGGCAAGGAGGGCTTCGCGTACGTCCTCGACGTCGCCCACCACCTGATCCTGCCGGTGCTCACCCTGGTCGCCGTCGAGTACGGCCAGACCCTGCTCGTGACGCGCTCGGCACTGCTGGACGAGATGGGCAGCGACTATCTGACGACCGCGCGGGCCAAGGGGCTGCGCGACGACCTGGTGCGGCGCCGGCACGCGGTGCCCAACGCGCTGCTGCCGACCGTCACGCTCGTCTTCGTCAACCTCGGCCGGACCGTCGCCGGCGTGATCCTGGTCGAGACGGTCTTCTCCTGGCCCGGCCTCGGCGGCCTGTTCTATCAGGCGCTCAGCGTGCCCGACCTGCCCCTGGTGCAGGGCCTGTTCCTGTTCTTCGCCGCGGCGGTGATCGTCATGAACACCCTGGCCGACCTGGTCTATCCGCTGCTCGACCCGAGAGTGGGACGGACATGAGCACCTCCACCGCGACCGGGCTCGCCCGGCAGCGCCGGCGGCTCGCCGCAGCGGGCTTCTGGCGCCGGTACCGCACCCACCGCGCGGGCCTGGTGGGCCTGGTGGCGCTCACCCTCCTCGCCCTGCTCGCGCTGAGCGCGCCGCTGACGGTCGGCCCGGACGTGGCGAGCGTGACCGGCGCTCCGGGCCGCCCGCTGGAGAGCCCGAGCGGTCAGTTCTGGCTGGGCACCGACCGCTTCGGCCGCGACCTGCTGGGCCTGCTGGTGTGGGGCTCGCGGGTGTCGTTGCTGGTGGGCCTGCTGGCGGCGGTGCTGTCGGTGGCGATCGGCGCGGTCGTGGGCATCACCGCCGGGCACTTCCGGGGCGCGTACGCCACCGTGCTGATGCGGGTCACGGACTGGTTCCTGGTGATGCCGACGCTGGTGCTGGCCATCGCGCTGGCCACCGTGATGTCCCGCTCGCTCGGCACGGTCGTGCTGGCGATCGGCGTCACCACCTGGCCGACGACCGCCCGGCTGGTGCGGGCGCAGACCCTCGCGGTGGAGTCACGGCCGTACATCGAACGGGCGAAGGCGCTCGGCGGCGGGCACTGGCACATCATGACCCGGCACGTGCTGCCCAATGTGATGCCGCTGGTGCTGGCGCAGACCACGCTGATGATCTCCTCCTCCATCCTCGCCGAGGCCACCCTCGCCTTCCTCGGGCTCGGCGACCCGACCGTGGTGTCCTGGGGCGGGATGCTCCAGGAGGCGCGGGAGGCGGGCGCGGTCAGCTCGGGCGACTGGTGGTACCTGGTGCCGCCCGGCCTCGCGATCGCGGGGGTGGCGCTGGCGTTCACGCTGTGCGGACGGGCCGTCGAGGCCGTCCTCAATCCCAGGCTGGGGGTGGCGCGATGACGCTGCTGGAGGTGCGGGACCTGTCGGTGACCTACGCGGGCGGGGCGGCCGCCGTACGCGGCGTGGACCTCACCCTGGAGGCCGGACAGAAGCTCGGCGTCGCGGGCGAGTCGGGCTGCGGCAAGTCCACCCTCGCCCTCGCGCTGCTGCGGCTGCTGCCGGCGGGCACGCGGATCACCGGCCGGATCGCGCTGGACGGCGAGGACGTGCTCGGCATGCGCTGGGGGCGGCTGCGCGCGGTGCGCTGGGCGGGGGCGTCGATCGTGTTCCAGGGCGCGATGCACTCCCTGAACCCCGTGCACCGGGTCGGCGACCAGATCGCCGAGCCGATCCTGCTGCACGGCCGGGCCACCCCCGCCGCCGCCCGGAAACGGGCCGGGGAGCTGCTGGAACACGTGGGGCTGCCGGCCGCGCGCGCCTCGGCCTTCCCGCACGAGCTGTCCGGCGGTCAGCGCCAGCGCGTGATGATCGCCATGGCGCTGGCCTGCGAGCCGCGGCTGATCATCGCGGACGAGCCGACGACCGCGCTGGACGTGATGATCCAGGCGCAGATCCTGAAGCTGATCGAGCAACTGGTCGCCGACCAGGACCTGGGCCTGATCATGATCAGCCACGACCTCGCCGTCCTGGCCGACACCTGCGACCGGCTGGCGGTGATGTACGCGGGCCGGGTGGTCGAGGAGGGCCCGGCCCGCTCGGTCTTCGAGGAGGCCCGTCACCCGTACGCGAAGGCCCTGTCGGCGGCGTTCCCGCGCATCGGGGACCCGGCGTCCCGGTTCGCTCCGGCGGGCCTGCCCGGTGACCCGCCGGACCCGGCCGCCCTCCCCGCCGGCTGCGCCTTCCACGCCCGCTGCCCGGTGGCCCTTGCGGTGTGCGCGGCCGACGACCAGCCCCTGCGGGACGCCGGTCCGGGCCGCGCGGCGGCCTGCGTGCACGTGGCGGGCGTACCGGACGCGGACACGGATGCCGGGGGCCTGCCGTCCGAGAACGCGAGGAGCACCCCATGACGACACCGCCGCTGATCGGCGCCCAGGGCCTGCACGTGACCTTTCCCGGCCGGCGGGGGGCGGGCCCCGCCCGCGCGGTCGACGGGGTGGAGCTCGACATCCGCCCCGGTGAGATCGTCGCCCTCGTCGGCGAGTCCGGCTGCGGCAAGTCGACCCTGGCCCGCGCGCTGCTGGGCCTGGTGAGACCGACGGCGGGACAGATCTCGTACGAGGGACGGGAGCTGTCCTACTCCTCCCGCGCCCTGCGCGCCCACCGCCGCCAGGTGCAGCTGGTCCTCCAGGACCCCAGCGGCTCCCTCAACCCCCGGCACACGGTGTACGACGCGGTGGCGGAGGGCCTGCGCATCCACGGGCACGCCGGGGACGAGCGCGCGGCGGTCGCGGAGGCCCTGTCCCGCGCGGGCCTGCGTCCCCCCGAGCGCTTCTTCCTGCGCTACCCGCACGAGCTGTCCGGCGGTCAGCGGCAGCGGGTGGTCATCGCGGGCGCGCTGGTGCTCGAACCCCGGCTGCTGGTGGCCGACGAGCCGGTCGCGTCCCTGGACGCGTCGGTGCGCGGCGAGATCCTCGCCCTGCTGCTCCGCCTGCGCACGGAACTGGGCCTCGCGGCACTGGTGGTGACCCACGACCTGGGCCTGGCCTGGAACATCGCCGACCGGGTGGCGGTGATGTACCTCGGCCGGATCGTGGAGACGGGAACGGTGGAGGAGGTGCTGACGGCTCCCCGCCACCCCTACACCCAGGCCCTCCTGTCGGTCCTCCCCGAGGCCCCGGGCACGCCCCAGATCCTCACCGGCGAACCCCCGGACCCGTCCCGCATCCCACCCGGCTGCCGCTTCCACGCCAGATGCCCGGCCCTGGCAAGCGGTCAGGCGGAACGGGCGGGAGTGGCGGAGGCGTGCCGCACACAGGACCCCGAGATGCTGCACGCCGCCCGGGAGCCCCAGTCGGCCTGCCACTTGTCCGCACGGAGGGCAGTGCCGACCTGAAAGGGGCGCGGGGAACTGCGCGACCGGCCACAACGGCGCCGCACCCGAAATACAACCCGAAGAAACCGAAATTCCCGGCACCCCGAAAACAGGGGGCACCGGGAACAACGGCTCAGCCGACGGCAGTCACACCGCGTGGACGACGTCCTTCTCCTCGGCGAAGTGACAAGCCGACTCGTGCGCCGCAGGCGTGTCCTCCCCCTTGAACCGCTCGGGGATCGCGAGGATCGGCACCTCCTGCGCACACTTGTCCTGCGCCTTCCAGCACCGGGTGCGGAAGCGGCAGCCCGACGGCGGGTTGGCCGGCGAGGGCACGTCACCGGTGAGGATGATGCGCTCGCGGTGCTCGCGCGCGTCCGGGTCCGGCACCGGGACCGCCGACAGCAGCGCCTGGGTGTAGGGGTGCGTCGGGTGGTCGTAGATCTGCTCGTCCGTGCCGATCTCGGCGATCTTGCCGAGGTACATCACACCGACGCGGTCCGAGATGTGCCGGACGATCGACAGGTCGTGCGCGATGAAGATGTAGGACAGGTTGAACTCGTCCTGCAGACGCTCCATCAGGTTGACGACCTGCGCCTGGACGGACACGTCCAGCGCGGAGACCGGCTCGTCGCAGATGATGATCTCGGGGTTCAGGGCCAGGCCGCGGGCGATGCCGATGCGCTGGCGCTGACCGCCGGAGAACTGGTGCGGGTAGCGGTTGATGTACTCCGGGTTCAGACCGACGACATCGAGCAGCTCCTGCACCTTGCGGCGCCGGTCGCCCTTCGGGGCCACCTCGGGGTGGATGTCGAAGGGCTCACCGATGATGTCGCCGACCGTCATCCTCGGGTTGAGCGAGGTGTACGGGTCCTGGAACACCATCTGGATGTTGCGGCGGACCGCCTTCAGCGCGCGCCCGGACAGCTTGGTGATGTCCTGGCCCTTGTAGAAGATCTCGCCCGCGGTGACGCGCTCCAGGTTCATCAGGAGCTTGGCGACCGTGGACTTGCCGCAGCCGGACTCGCCGACGATGCCGAGGGTCTCGCCCTGGTACAGGTCGAAGGAGACACCGTCGACGGCCTTGACCGCGCCGATCTGCTTCTTGAACAGGACGCCCTGGGTCAGCGGGAAGTGCTTCTTCAGGTCACGCACCTGGAGGATCGGCTCACCGCGCTCCACCGGCGCCTCGATCGCGGCGACCGCCTCCTCCTCGGAGTGGGCGTCGACGACGTCCACCTCGGAGACGTTCGGCGTGGCGTCGGGCTGCTCGTCGTTCTTGCTGAGCTCAGCCATGGAGCGTCTCCTTCCAGAAGTGGCAGGCCGAGGCGCGGCCCGGCAGGTCCGTGCCGTCCTGCTCGGTGACCGGCGCCAGCACCGGGACCTGCTCGCGGCAGATGTCCTGGGCCTTGGGGCAGCGCGGGTTGAAGGCGCAACCGGTCGGAATGCGCAGCAGGTTGGGCGGCAGACCCTTGATCGCGAACAGCTCCTGGCCCTTCTGGTCCAGGCGCGGGATGGAGTCCAGCAGACCCCGCGTGTACGGGTGCGCGGGGCGCTTGTACAGCTCGTGGACCGGGGCGCGCTCCACGATCCGGCCCGCGTACATGACCGCGATCTTGTCCGCGACGTCGGCGACCACGCCGAGGTCGTGGGTGATGAGGATCAGACCCATGTTGTACTCGCGCTGCAGCTCCGCGAGCAGGTCCATGACCTGGGCCTGGACCGTCACGTCGAGGGCCGTGGTCGGCTCGTCGGCGATGATCAGGTCCGGCTCCAGCGCCAGCGCCATGGCGATCATGATGCGCTGGCGC
This sequence comes from Streptomyces sp. NPDC028635, assembly GCF_040637635.1. Classification (NCBI taxonomy): domain Bacteria; kingdom Bacillati; phylum Actinomycetota; class Actinomycetes; order Kitasatosporales; family Streptomycetaceae; genus Streptomyces; species Streptomyces sp. NPDC028635. Next base: position 32,425 of record NZ_JBEZWX010000010.1, read on the forward strand.
ATACCGCCGGAGAACTGGTGCGGGTAGTCGTTGACGCGGGCGGCCGCGGCCGGGATCTTGACCTTGTCCATCAGCTCGATGGACTTGGCCTTGGCGTCCTTCTTGGACAGACCCTGGTGGATGCGGAACATCTCGGCCAGCTGGTAGCCCACGGTCAGCACCGGGTTCAGCGAGCTGAGCGCGTCCTGGAAGATCATCGCGATACGGCGGCCGCGGATCTGGCGGCGGTCCTCGGCGGACATCTTCAGCATGTCCTGGCCGCGGAAGAGGATCTCGCCCTGCGGGATCTTCGCCGGCGGCATGTCGAGGATGCCCATGATGGCCTGCGCGGTGACCGACTTGCCGGAGCCGGACTCGCCGAGCACGGCGAGGGTCTCGCCCGCGGAGACGCTGTAGTTGACGCCGTTGACGGCCTTGACCACGCCCTCACGGGTGTGGAACTCGACGTGCAGGTCCCGCACTTCGAGCAGCGGACCGCCGTCGGCGCCCTCGCCGCGCGGCGAGGGCACGGAAGTGGTGTCTTCGATGATGGTCACGTACGCCTCCCTCAGCGCGACTTCGGATCGAGGGCGTTGCGGACGGCCTCACCGAGCATGATGAACGCCAGCACCGTGATGCTGAGCATGATCGACGGGTAGAGCATGATGTACTGCGCGACGCGGATCTGGTTGCCGCCGTCGGAGATGTCGTTGCCCCACGAGACGCCGTTCAGGCCCAGGCCCAGGAACGACAGCGTCGCCTCGGCGCCGATGTAGACACCCAGCGAGATGGTGGCGACGACGATCACCGGCGCGACCGCGTTGGGCAGCACATGGCGGAACAGGATCCGGCTCGTGGAGGCACCGAGCGCCTTGGCCGCGTGGACATAGTCCGTGGCCTTGACGGTGATCACCGAACCACGCATGACACGCGCCGTCTGGGTCCAGCCGAGGAAGGCCAGCGCCATGATGACGACCGGGATGTTGCGCTCCGTGAAGGAGTTCAGCATGACCATCGCGCCGAGCAGGAACGGGATGCCGAAGAACATGTCCGTGATGCGGGACAGCACGGCGTCCAGCCAGCCGCCGAAGTAACCGGCGAGCATGCCGACCAGACCACCGAAGACGGTGACGACAAGCGTGGTGCCCGCACCGACGAGCAGCGAGGCGCGGGTGCCGTAGATGGCACGGGCGTAGACGCTGCGGCCCTGGGCGTCGTAGCCCAGCCAGTCCTCGGCGAACACCTTGCCGTAGTGCGGGTGCTGGAGGTAGTGGGTCGCCAGGTCCTTGTTGTTCGGGTCGGCGCCCGTGAACAGGCTCGGCCAGGCCGCCATCACCAGCAGCAGCAGGATGAGCACCGCCGAGACGATGAACACCCAGTTGGTGCGCAGGTCCCGCCAGGCGTCGCCCCACAGGCTGCGGGTCTTCTCCGGCTTGCCCGCGGGGGCGCCGCCTGCGGCGACGGCGACGACGGGCTCGTCTGCGGTCTTGGTCAGCTCAGGCATAACGGATCCTCGGGTCCAGAACCGCGTACAGCAGGTCGACGATCAGGCTGGTGACGAGGTACACGAGGACGAGGATGGTGACCAGGCCGACCAGCGTGGTGCCCTCACGGCGGGTGATCGAGTCGGCGATGGTGCCGCCGACGCCGTGGATGTTGAAGATGGACTCGGTCACGACGGCGCCGCCCATCAGGGCACCGAGGTCGGTGCCGAGGAAGGTGACGACCGGGATGAGCGAGTTGCGCATCAGGTGCACACCGACGATACGGCGGCGGGGCAGGCCCTTGGCGACGGCGGTGCGGATGTAGTCGGCGCGCAGGTTCTCCGCGATCGAGGTCCGCGTCAGCCGTGCCACATAGGCCAGCGAGGCACTCGCCAGCACGATGGCCGGCAACAGCAGCTGGTTGAGGTTCGTGTCGTCGTTGACCGCCGGTTCCAGCCAGCCGAGCTGGAAGGCGAACACCGTCTGGAGGATGTAGCCCAGGACGAAGACGGGAACCGAGATGAGCAGCAGCGTCACGACGAGGATGACGGTGTCGGCCCACTTGCCGGCCCGCATGCCGGAGACGACGCCGAGGACGATGCCGAGGACCGCCTCGATGGCGAACGCCAGGCCGGACAGACGCAGCGTCACGGGGAAGGCGTCGCCCAGGATCTCGGTGACCGGACGCCCGCTGGCGATCTGGTTGCCGAAGTCGAAGTGCAGGATGATGCCCTTCATGTAGTCCAGGTACTGGACCAGAACGGGCTTGTCGAGGCCGTACTCGTGCCGCAGCGCCCGAAGGACCGCCGGGCTCGTGCCCTTGTCACCGAAGAGCCCCCGCACGGGATCGCCGGGCAGGGCGTAGACCATCAGGAAAATCAGCAGGGTTGTCCCGATGAAGACCGGGATCATCTGGAGCAGTCGTCGTGCGACATAGCGCCCCATGGTGCCTCCATGTCAGTCACAGCGGCAGGCCCTTTCCATCGCACACGAACGGCTCCCCCGAGCGTGTCCGTACGTGTGCGGTGAAAAGGGCCCCCCGGCCTGTTGTCGGCCGACGCCGTGGCGCCACCCCCCCCGGGGGGGGCCCCGCCCGGGCGGGGGCCCCCCCCCCCGCGGGGGGGGCGCCCGCCCCGCGCCCCCCCCCACCACCGGTGCGCTCGGTCGGTCAGTTCTTCTTCTTGCGGACGGCCTTGCTGGTCAGGGTCCAGCTGTGGCCCCGCACCGCGTGACGGTGCTTGTCCCGGGCGCTGATCGTGACCGTGAACCGTGTGCCGTCCGGCAGCGGGGCCGACAGGTGGACGGACACCTTGTGGGTGGCCCGGTCGTAGGAGGTGACGGCCGTGACGTGGAGCTTCCCGGCGGCGGCTGCCGTGGGGCCGGGCAGGACGGTCACGGTCGCGGTGACGGAGGACAGGGCGGTGCCGGCGGGCAGGGTCGCGACGAGCGGGGCGGCCGCGTCGGCGGTGTGCGTCACCGAGGACGTGGTCACCTCCGAGGCGGTGGCCGGCGCCAGCATGGCGGCCGGGTTGTCGGCGGTGAAGACGGGGCCCACCCAGTAGTTCGCGGAACCGTAGGAGCTGGTGGGGAAGGCCGGGCCGGCGCCGTAGCGGTAGAGCCCGTTGTGGTGCGTGGTGGTGTCGGCGGTGGCGGTCAGCGGGTACGACTGGTGGGCCGCCGTGAAGTAGCCGCCGTCGACGGCGTAGTTGCCCTGCGGGGCGTGGTAGGAGACGACGTAGGGGGTGCCGGCCGTGATCGCCACGGGAGTGGCGAAGGTCAGCGTCTGCCAGCCGGAGGGCGACTCGTTGGTGAAGGTGCCGCTGCCGAGCAGGGTGCCGTCGTCGGTCCACAGGCTGCCGGTGTGGGTGCCGGTGTTGCCGGTGCCCTTGTAGAAGGTGACGCCGGTGACCCAGCCGGCCGTGGAGGAGGTGAAGCGGGTGCCCAGCTCGACGGAGTTGGCGTCACCGGTCACGTCGGTGGTGGCGGGGACGGTGGCCGCGTTCCACAGGGTGCAGGGGCAGGTGACCGCGGGCGGGGTGGAGCTGGTGGTGAAGCTCCAGGTCACCGGGTTCGCCATGGCGTTGCCCCACACGTCGGTGGCCTGCACGGACGCCGTGTAGGTGGTGTGCAGTGCCAGCTCGGTCGACGGGGTGAAGGTCGCCTTGTTCGCGGCGGGCAGCGTGACGGTGCCCGGTACGGCGGTACCGTCGGGGTCCTTCACGGTGAAGGTGAGGCTGTCCGCGTCGATCGACGCGTTGAAGGTGGCCGACACCGGCGCCGTGATGGAGGAGTTGGTGGCGCCGGAAGTCGGGGACGTCGCGGTGACGGTGGGCGGTGCGGTACTGGCCGTCGAGGTGTCGAGCACCGCGTCGACCCAGTAGTTGCTGCCCGAGGACTGCGAGGACGGGAAGGCGCTGGTGGAGCTGTACTTGTAGACGCCGTTGCCGCCGTCCGTGCCGGACTTCAGCGCCGTGAGCGGGGCGAGGCCCGCGTCGCTGCCGGTGAAGTAGCCGCCGTCGTAGGAGTAGCCGCCGTTGGGGGCGAAGTACGAGGCGACGTAGGTGGTGTTCGCCTTGACCGCGACCGGGGTGGCGAAGTTCAGCTGCTGCCAGCCGGAGGCCGACTCGCCGGTGAAGGTGCCGGTGGCCAGGCGGGTGCCGGAGGCGCTCCACAGGCTGCCGGTGTGGGTGCCGGTGTTGGCGGGCGACTTGTAGAAGCGGACACCGGTGATCGAACCGGCCACGGTGGTGCGGAACTTGACGCCGAGCTCGACCGCGCTGCCGTCGCCCGCGTTGACCGTGCCGGGCACGGCCGAGGCCGGCCAGACGGTGCAGGGGCAGGTCTGGGGGCCGACGGTCACCGGGAGGGTCGTGACGGCGCCGATGTTGACGCTGTCGTCGACCGCGCGGACCTTGAGGGACGCCGGGCCCGGTGTCGTCGGCGTCCAGGTGTACTTCCAGGACGTGAGGCCGGTGGCGGCGTTCCACGTCGTGCCGCCGTCCGTGGACACCTCGACGCGGGCGACGACTCCGCCGCCGGTGTCGGTCGCGGTGCCGGTGAGGGTGACCGGCTTCAGGGCCGGGAGGGTGGCGCCGGAGGCGGGGCTCGTCACGGTGACGGCCGGTCCGGTGGTGTCGGTGGAGGCGGTCGCGGAGGCGAGGTTGCTCTGCAGGGTCTTCGGCTGGACCCCCATGTCGGCGAGGATGTTCACCGTCGCCTGCTGCATGCGGGCGTCCTCGGTGACCACCGTGTCGGCCGGGTCGTAGGTGGGGACGTTCGTCAGGCCCCACGACCACTGCACGGTGCCGGAGCCGAACACCAGCGCGCCGGAATCCTGGTCGCGGAAGGCGACGAGGCTGTGCGTCGCGGTGCCGTTGCCGTAGACGTTGCCCCAGTCCGTGCGGAGCTTGCCGTCGTTGATGTCCACCGTGGTGGACGACAGGTCGATGGCTCCGGTCGGCCGGGTGCTGTTGGTGATGTCGCTGTCCCATTCGTAGCCGAGCGTGCCGGCCGGGAAGGTGGCGGTCTGGCTCGGCGTGAGGTTCGCGACGGAGGTGTTGCGCCACAGCCGGTTCCTGCCGTAGGAGCCGGGGACGGTGATGGCGTCGCTGCGGTAGCCGTTCACCGTGAACATGGAGCCGGTGAGGATGTTCGGCGGCTGGTAGGTCTGCCCGTACTGGGTGCTCGTCGGGTCCATCCAGGTGCCGGTCCAGATGCCGCTGGGGTCGGCGATGCCGTTGTTCTGCGCCATCTTGGTCATCTTGTAGCAGACCAGGGTGCGGTTCGCCGTGTTCGCGCCGTCGATGCTCGGGGCGAGGCGGGTCTTCCAGAAGACCTCGTTGCCGCTGAAGAAGGCCTCCCGCAGGCCGGCCTTGCGGGCCGCCAGCACATTGGAGTACTGGCTCTGCGTCCAGTACTCGTCGTGGCCGGAGGACACGTACACCTTGTGGTTCTTCAGCAGGGTGGCGCCGTTGGTGGACACGTCCACGCCGGACAGATAGCTCACGTCGTAGCCGTTGCGCTCGAGCCACGACAGCATCATGAACTCGGAGCCGTAGATGCCGTTGTCGCCGCCGATGTCCAGCGGCCGGTTGTAGCTGACCTCGTAGGCGCGGCCGTCGGGCGCGGGCCCGGCTCCGCCGTACAGGTCCTGGCCGCCGTAGTCGTTGTACGCCTGCCAGGTCTGGTCGCTGGTCTGCACGACGACGTCGGAGGTGCTGGAGTCCTTGCGGACGACGAACGGGTACGGCATCAGGCCGTCGCCGTCGGTCTGCGTGATGTTCGCGATGTACAGGCCGGACACGGCGTCGCCGGGCACGGTCCAGCTCGCGGTCACGGGCCAGTTGCCGCAGTCGACCAGGCCGGTGGTGCTCTTGGTGGTGCAGCTCCTGGGGCTGGTGGTGTAGTTCGCCGGGTACGTCACCGCGGCCTGCGCCGCCGTCGACATCTCCCGGGCACCGTCTCCGCCGTACCAGCCCAGCCGGTAGATCTCGATGCGGTACGGGGTCTTCGACTGGACCTTGAACTGGACCGTGTCGCCCGCCTGGACGCTCTCTTTGGTGGTGAATCCCTTGATGTCGCCGTAGGCGTTGGCGGAGAACCAGTCGGACTTCGGGCTGCCGGGCTTGGAGTTCTCACAGACGACCGGGTTGGACCCGGCACCGCACGGATCGGTCACCGCCTGGGCGGGGACCGCCTGCGGGAGCACCGCCCAGATCAATGCTGCGACGACGGCGAGGCGCCCGCCCCGCAGCCGTCTGCTCCAACTGTTCATGTGTACCTCTCAGCGGTGCTGTGCCGGCCGACCCGTGCGGTCGGGGTGGAGCGGATGGTTCAGCCTGCGAGCGCTGCGGTGAGCGCGTCCACGACCTGCTGCTGCTGGTCGGGGGTGATCTGGGGGTGGAGCGGGAGCGACAGGATCCGCCCGGCCGCCTTCTCGGCGTTCGGGAAGTCGCCCGGGCCGTGGCCGAGATGGCGGTAGGCCTCGGTCAGGTGGACGGGTTGCGGATAGTGCACGCCCGCGCCGATGCCCTCGGCGTTCAGCTTGCCGACGACGTCGTCGCGGTCCGCGCCGGTGACCTGGACGACGTACAGGTGCCAGACGTGGACGTTGCCGGGCTCCGTCACCGGCAGCACGAGCCGGCCGGCGGCCACCAGGTCGGCGAGCAGCGCGTCGTAGCGGGCGGCGGCTGCGCGGCGGGCCGCGTTGCCGTCCGCGAGACGGGCCAGCTTGGCGCGCAGCACGACGGCCTGCAGTCCGTCCAGGCGGCTGTTGAAGCCGGGGACGTCGTGGCGGTACTTGGCGACGCCGCCGTGGTTGGCGATCGCGCGGACCAGGCCGGCGCGTTCCTCGTCGTCGGTGAGGACCGCGCCCGCGTCGCCGTAGGCACCGAGGTTCTTGCCCGGGTAGAAGCTGGTGGCGGCGATGGTGCCGCTGCCCGGCGTGCGGCCGTCGCGGCGGGCGCCCTGGCACTGGGCGGCGTCCTCGACGACGCGGACGTGGCCGGGGAGCCGGCCGGCCAGAGCGGTGACGTCGGCCATCTGACCGTACAGGTGCACCGGCACCACCGCTCGGGTCGCCGGACCGACCGCGTCCAGCGCGGCCTGCGGGTCGAGCAGGTGGCTGCCGGGCAGACAGTCCGCGAGGACGGGGCGCGCGCCGATCCGGGCGACGGCGCCCGCGGTGGCGATGAAGGTGTTGGCGGGCACCACGACCTCGTCGCCGGGCCCGACTCCGCTCGCGCGCAGGGCGAGTTCGACGGCGTCGGTGCCGTTGGCGACGCCCACGCAGTGCGCGACACCGCCGAACTCGGCGTACTCCTGCTCGAAGAGGCGGACCTCCTCGCCTCCGACGAACGCCGTGTTCGCCAGGACGCGGTCGAAGCCGGCCCGTACCTCGTCGGCGACCTCGGCGTGGGCCGCCTTGAGGTCCACCAGCGGTATCCGATTCATGCGATCCGTCCCCCCATTGCTTGCAGCGCGAGTTCGTCCAGCGCCGGGGCGGCCGCCTCGCGCAGCCGCCGGGCCGGGCTTCCCACCCAGATCTCGCCCGGCGGTACGTCGCCGAGCACCGTGCTCCCCATCCCGATCTGCGACCACGCGCCGACCGTCGTGCCCTCGCGGACCAGGGCCCCGGAACCCACATAGCTGCCGGTGCCCAGGCGCACTCCCCCGCCGAGGCGCACCCCGGCGGCGACGGTCACGTAGTCCTCGACGACGTCGTCGTGGGTGAGGACGGTGTGCGGCATCACCGCGACGTGCGCGCCCACGTGGACGGCGGCCGTCAGCGCGCAGTGCGCCAGCAGCACGGAGCCGGGTCCGATGCGTGAGGTCGCCGAGACGGCGGCGCTCGGGTGGACCACGGTGGCGTAGCGGTCCTCCGGCAGGCCGAGGCGGCGCGCCAGGCGGGCGCGGGCGCCGTAGTCGCGGGGGTTGCCCACGCAGATCACCACGAGGGCGTCGGGCAGGTCGTGGACGAGGTCGGTGCCGCCGAGGACGGGCACGCCGTCGACGTCGGTGCCGTGGAGGGCCCGGTTGTCGTCGAGGTGCCCGAGCAGGGTGGCGTCGCCCGCGTCCCGTACGGCCTGCGCGGTCTCCCGGGCGAAGCCGCCGGCGCCGACGATCAGCAGCGCGTTCATGGTGCGGCCTGTTCGCGCAGGGCGGCCACCACGCGGTCCTGCTGAGCCTCGGTCATGGTGTGGAACAGCGGCAGGATCAGCGAGTCGCGGCTGATCCGCTCGGTGACGGGCAGCGGCGCGGCGGTGTGGCCGGCGTAGGCGGGTTCGAGGTGGGCGGCCATGATGCCGCGGCGGGCGGACACGCCGGCCGCGGCGAGCGCGGCGAGCAGGTCGTCCCGGCCGACGGGGAAGTCCGGCTCCAGCAGCACCCAGTAGGACTGGAAGTTGCTCTCGCCGTGTTCGGGGTCGCTTACCGGGGTGAGGCCGGGGACGTCCCGCAGCAACGCCGCGTAGCGGGCGGCCAGTTCGCGGCGACGGCTGATCATCGCGTCGAGCTTGCCGAGCTGGACCAGGCCGACGGCGGCCTGGATGTCCGTCATCCGGTAGTTGTAGCCGACCTCGAGGTAGCTCTCCAGGACGGGCTTGTCGCTGGCGTGGCGTTCGGCGGCCGAGGCGTTCATGCCGTGTTCGCGCAGCCGGCGCAGGCGCGCGGCCCACGTGGCGTCGTCGGTGGTGATCATGCCGCCCTCGCCGGTGGTGACGATCTTGCGGGGGTGGAAGGACCAGGCCGCGATCAGGGCGCCCTGCCCGACGGGCTTGCCGCCGGCCGTGGAGCCGATGGCGCAGGCCGCGTCCTCGACCAGCGGCAGCTGCCAGTCGGCGCAGGCGGCCCGCAGGGCGTGCACATCGGCCGGGACGCCGCCCTGGTGGACGACGAGGACCGCCCGGGTGCGCGGGGTGCGCACCGCGTCCACGGTGGCCGTGGTCAGGTTGCCGGTGGCCGGGTCCACGTCCGCGAACACCGGCTCGGCACCGACGTAGCGCACCGCGTTGGCGGTGGCGATGAAGGACAGCGAGGGCACCACGACCTCGTCGCCGGGCCCGAGTCCGAGGGCGACGAGGGACAGGTGCAGGGCGGTGGTGCAGGAGCTGACGGCGACGGCGTGCTCGGCGCCGACGCGTTCGGCGAAGGCCCGCTCGAAGGCGGCGACCCGGGGGCCCTGCGCGACCCAGCCGGACAGCACGGCTTCGGAGGCGGCGTCGGCCTCCTCCCGGCCGAGCCAGGGGATCATCACGGGAATGCGATCGGTGCTCACTTGGCGGCCTCCCGCTCCGCGCGCCACCACTCGACGAGGTCCTTCAGGCCGGTGCGCAGGTCGATGTGCGCGGTGAAGCCGAGCCGTTCGGCGGCCCGGGAGGTGTCGGCGAGGCGCCGGACCACGCCGTTCACGGCGCGGGCGGGGCCGTACTCGGGCTCCAGGCCGGTGGCGCCCATCGCCTCGAGCAGGCCCTCGGCCAGCTCCTTCAGCGAGGTCTCCGTGCCGCTGGCCACGTTGAACACCTCGTCGGTGACGTCCGCCTCGGCGGCCAGGACGTTGGCGCGGGCGATGTCGCGGACGTCGACGAAGTCCATGGTCTGGCTGCCGTCACCGAGGATCAGCGGCGGCTCGCCCGCCTCGATGCGTTCCATCCAGCGGATGAGCACCTCGGTGTACAGGCCGTGGATGTCCATCCGGGGGCCGTACACGTTGAAGTAGCGCAGGGCCACGTAGTCGAGCCCGTACATGGCGTGGAAGCTGCGCAGCATGCCCTCGTTGAAGGCCTTGGCGGCGCCGTAGAAGGTGTCGTTGTTGTAGGCGTGGTGGCGTTCGGTGGTCGGGAAGGTCTCGGCCATGCCGTAGACGGACGCCGAGGAGGAGGCGACGATCTTGGAGACACCGGCGTCGACCGCCGCCTCCAGGACGTTGAAGGTGCCGTCGACCATCACCTCGTTGGCGAGGCGGGGTTCCTCCGCGCACTGCGTGATGCGGATCGCGGCCAGGTGGAACACCAGGTCGGCGCCCTCGGTGACCTTGCGGACCAGGGCCGCGTCACGGATGTCGCCCTCGACGACCTGCACGGTGCCGCTGCCCAGCGCCTGGGCGAGGTTGGCCATGCGCCCGCGCACGAAGTTGTCGAGCACGACGATCTCGCGGGCACCGCCCTCGGCCAGGAGGTCGACGAGGTTCGAGCCGATGGTGCCCGCCCCTCCGGTGACCAGGATCTTCTTGCCTCGTACGCTGCTCAACTGCTTAGCCCTCTCGCTTTTGTGGAACGCCGGTGCCGGGTGCTGACGCGGACCGTCGGTGCCCGGCACCGACGGGGTACGTCAGTGCCCGGCGCGCAGGCCGACGACGGCACCCTTGAACTGCAGGCTCCGGGAGGCCGCTTCGAGGATGTCCAGCACCCGCAGGCCGGCGTGACCGTCGGTCAGCGGCGCCCGGCCGGTGCGGATCGCGTCGGCGAACTCCTCCGCCATGCCCCGCAGCGCCTCGCGCTCGGCGATGGCGGGCGCGACCATGTCCCCGGAGCGGTACGAGACGAGCATGTCCCGGCGCTCGTCCGCGCCGATCTCCTGCGGCGCGGCCAGGTCGACGCCCCGGTCGTAGATCGCCACCCGCTGCAGCGGGTTGAGGTCGTCCCACACCAGGGTGCGTTTGGCGCCGCCCACCATGGTGGTGCGCACCTTCGTCGGGGAGAGCCAGTTGACGTGCACATGGGCGATGGCCCCGGTGTTGAGCTGCAGCGTCAGATAGGCCACGCAGGCCTGGCCCGCGCCGATCGGGTCGGCGCCGTGGGCGGCGACGGCGACCGGCTCGACGTGGTCGGGGAGGATGAAGTCCAGGATGGACAGGTCGTGCGGGGCGAGGTCCCACAGCACGTCGATGTCCTTCTGGACGAGCCCGAGGTTGATGCGGACCGAGTCCACGAAGTGGATCTCGCCCAACTCTCCCGAGTGGACCGCCTCCCGGATACGGCCCACGGCGGGCGTGTAGCAGTAGGTGTGGTCGCACATCAGGGTCAGACCGCGTTCCTGCGCCTCGTTCACCAGGCGCAGACCGTCGGCGTAGGTGGCCGCGAGGGGCTTCTCGACGAGGACGTGCTTGCCGGCCCGCAGGGCGGCCAGGGCGATGTCGAGGTGGGTGCCGGCCGGGGTGGCCACGGCGACGGCGTCGACCGCCGGGTCGGCGAGGACGGCCGCGTAGTCCGCGGTGGCCTGCACGGTGGAGTAGGCGCCGAGGACCCGCTGGGCGCGGTCCACGTCGAGGTCGCACAGCCAGCGCAGCCGGAACCGGTCGCTGGCCTGGAAGTTGCGGACGAGGTTGGGGCCCCAGTAGCCGGCCCCGACGACGGCGACCCCCAACGGCTCCTGCGTCACAGTGTTCCTCTTCTCCTGGCTCATCACTGGGCCCCCCGTTCCCGTCGGCATGCGCCCGTGCTCATCAGTAGGCCCCCGTCCCGCGCACCACGGCCGAGCCGGTGCGCAGCAGGATCGACAGGTCCAGGCCCATCGACCAGTTGTCCACGTATCCGAGATCGAGCCGGACCGCCTCGTCCCAGGGCAGGTCGGAGCGGCCGCTGACCTGCCACAGCCCGGTGAGACCGGGTTTCACCAGCAGCCGGCGCTTGATGTCCGCCGTGTACTCCTCCACTTCCTCCGGGAGCGGAGGGCGGGGGCCCACGAGCGACATGTGGCCCTTGACCACGTTGATCAGCTGCGGCAGTTCGTCGAGCGAGCTGCGGCGCAGGAACGAGCCGACGCGGGTGACGCGCGGGTCCTTCTTCACCTTGAACAGCAGTCCGTCGCTGTTGCTGTTGAGGTGCTCCAGTTCGGCCCGCAGGGCGTCCGCGTCCGGCCGCATCGTGCGGAACTTCAGCATGGTGAAGTGGTCGCCGTAGCGGCCCACCCGCTGCTGCCGGTACAGGGCCGGTCCGGCGCTGTCCAGCCGGACGACCAGGGCGATCAGCAGCATGGGCAGCCCGAGGAGCAGCAGGAACAGCGCCGCGAGCGTACGGTCCAGCGCCTCCTTGGGCAGCCGCGAGAGCCGGGACAGGTTCGGCGCCTGGACCCGCAGCAGCGGCACGCCGTTGGTGGGGCGCACGGCCAGGCGGGAGGCGGACACGTCGGTGAGGACGGGTGCCAGCAGGAAGTCGGCGTCGTGGACGGCGGCCGTCCAGGACATGCGGCGCAGGGCGGCGGCGTCGAACTCCGGGGCCGGCAGCACCACCACGGTGCCGATGCCCATGGCCCGGATGACGTCGTCCAGGTCGCCGGCGCCGCCCAGGACGGGCACGCCCAGCCGGCGGATCTGCGCGGTGTGCTCGGTGTCGCTCACGCACACGCCGGCGACGTGCAAGGCGCGTGTGCCGCCGGCCCGCCGCAGGACGGCGGCCAGCTCCAGAACCCCGCGCGAGGGCCCGACCAGGAGCGTCGCACTGCGGTCGCGCCCCCGCGCCCAGCGCCGGTGCAGCCGGCGGCGCAGCGCGTAACGGAGCGGCAGCGCGAAGGCGGCGGCCGGGACGGCGGCCGTCGTCATGTCGTGGAGGAACCCGGCGTCATGGGTGAAGACCCAGTACGTGCCCGCCAGCGCGGGCAGCAGGGCGGCGCCGCGCAGCACGCGCAGATACTCCTCGGCCCCCAGCGGAAGGGCGCCGCGCTCGTAGGCGCGGTGGGCGAACATCGCCGCGATCCACAGCGGCGGCAGCAGCAGCGCCACCGCCCAGCGGCCGTACACCCCGTGGATCACCAGGGCGGCGGCCAGGGCCGCGGACGCGTCCGCGACCAGCAGAGCTCTTCGGTACGTGCGTTCCCAACGTCTTCGGCGAGCATCTGGACGTCTGTGTTCCACAACCAGGTGCTCATGCGTGATCTCAATGGTCATGGACCCCCCACCACCACATGCGCAGCTAACCCTGAGCCAACGAAAACCGGGCATGCGGTCGCGAGGCCCGCAGCCGGGACTGGATCGGCACCGCTGTGTCTCCTCAGCACAACGGCACGGAAAAACAAGGAAGTTTCAGCGGTTCCCCAACCGCTTCATGCCCCCCGCGTGTTGACCGGCTGCCTCTCGGCACCCGGCGCACAACGCCGTTCCCTGACGTGCAGCCAGGGGCTGGTTCCCCTCCCAAACCGGTCCGGCGGACCTCAATCTAGACCACGGGACGCAGTCGCGGGAACAGTTGGACGAAACACGCAGCACAACGGCGTCACCCGGGGCATACTGCCCGCGTGACGAGCATCGTGATCCCGGCGCACAACGAGGCGCGGGTCCTCGGCCGGCTCCTCGATTCGCTGCTGACCGGCGACGTCGGGGACGAGACCGACATCGTGGTCGTGTGCAACGGGTGCACGGACGACACCGCGCGGGTCGCGGCCGCTCGCGGTCCTCGTGTGCGGGTGGTCGAGCTCCCCGCCCCCTCCAAGCACGCCGCGCTGCGGGCGGGCGACGACCACGCCCGTGGCTTCCCACGCCTCTACGTGGACGCCGACGTGGTGCTCACCGCCGCCGACGTGCGGGCGCTGACCGAGCCCCTGGACGACGGCGCGGGGCGGATCCTCGCCACCGCGCCGCGACGGCACATCCCGCTGGCCGCCTGTGCCTGGCCGGTGCGCGCCTACTACCGGGTGTGGCAGCGGCTGCCCGCGGTGCGCGAGGGACTGTTCGGCCGGGGGGTCATCGCGGTCTCCAAGGCCGGGCACGCCCGGATCGCCGCGCTTCCGCCGCTGATGGCGGACGACCTGGCCGCGTCGCTGGCGTTCGCCGCGGACGAGCGGCGCGTGGTCGGCTCGGCGCAGGTCGTGGTCCATCCGCCGCGTACCTGGCGGGACTTGATCAAGCGGCGGATCCGGGCCGCCGTCTCTACCGCGCAGGTCGAGCGGGAGGGCCCGCAGGGGGCCTCGGCGCGCACCGGCCGGTCGGACCTGACGGCGCTGCTGCGCGCGGAGCCGTCGCTGCTGCCGGGGGTCGTGGTCTTCGCCGCCGCGGCGCTCGTCGCCCGCCGGGGGGCGCGCAAGGCCCTGCGCGCCGGGGACTTCGGCACCTGGCTGCGTGACGAGAGCAGCCGGCGGAACTGAGCGCACCGGGAGTCCTGGCACATGTACCTCACCGACCGTTCCGCACCGGCGCAGGCGGGCGCCGATCCGGGCCGCACACGGGGCCGGCGGTCCGGGATCGCCCCGGTCGTGCTGGTGCTCGGCACGGTCAGCCTGATCACCGACATCTCCTCGGAGATGGTCACCGCCGTCCTGCCGCTCTATCTCGTCAGCACGCTCGGCTTCAGCCCGCTGGGCTTCGGCACCCTCGACGGCATCTACAACGGCGTGAGCGCCCTGGTCCAGCTCACCGGCGGCCATCTGGCGGACCGGGTGCGCGGCCACAAGCTGATGGCCGGGCTCGGCTACGGCCTCTCGGCACTGTGCAAACCGCTGTTGCTGCTCGCCGGCAGCCTCGGCACGCTCGGCACGGTCCTGGCGCTGGACCGCACCGGCAAGGGTCTGCGCACCGCCCCGCGCGACGCGATGATCTCCCTGTCCACACCGGCCGCGCACCAGGGCCGGGCGTTCGGTGTGCACCGGGCGATGGACACCACCGGTGCGATGCTCGGCCCGCTGGCGGCCTTCCTCATCCTGCGCGCGGCGGCCGACGGCTACGACGCGGTGTTCGGCGTGAGCACGTGCGTGGCCGTGCTGGGCGTCCTCGTCCTGGTGCTGTTCGTGCCGGGCAGGCGCGGGGCGCGGGACGCGGGCGCGCCCACGGCGGCAGACGGGGCCGGGGGCACGGGCGCAACGCGCGCCGGTGAAACCCCGGACGCCGGTGAGGCCTGGGGCCCCGGTGCGGCAGCGGGCGGCGGCGAGGCCGGCACGGTGCGGCCTCCCGTCCGGCTGCGTGAGGCCCTCGCCCTGCTGCGCCTGCCGCGGCTGCGGGCGCTCGCCGGCTGTGCCGCGCTGCTCGGGCTGACCACCGTCAGCGACGCCTTCGTCTATCTGCTGCTGCAACGGCGGGCCGGGGTCGGCGACGCGTGGTTCACACTGCTGCCGCTCGGCACCGCCGTCGTGTTCCTGGCGCTGGCGGTGCCCCTGGGCGCACTGGCCGACCGGGTCGGGCGCCGCACCGTGTTCCTCGCCGGGCACCTGGCCCTGCTCACCGCCTACGCGCTGCTGCTGTGGGCGCCGGCCACGCCGGTCCTCACCCCGGCGGTCCTCGCGCTGCACGGCGCGTTCTACGCGGCCACCGACGGCGTCCTGCCGGCCGCTCTCGCCGGTGTCGTGCCCGAGCATCTGCGCGCCAGTGGCCTCGCGATCGTCGGCACCAGCCAGGCGCTGGCCCGCTTCTGCTGCTCCCTGGCCTTCGGCGCCGCGTGGACGCTGTGGGGCGACGGCCCGGCCCTGGCCGGTTCGGCGGTCGGCCTGGTGTGCTGTGCCGGTGTCGCGGGCCTGGTCCTGCGGCCTGCGGACGGCACGCGATGACCACGCCCCGCACCGGCACCGGCAGCACCCGTACCCGTACTGGCACCCGCACCCGCACCGCCTCGACGACGAACGCAAGGACCCGGATGACACCGCTGCGCCGCCGCCTGCTCATACTCCTCGCGGCGGTGCTGCTGCTCGCCGGCCTCGGTACCGGTGTCGTCCTGCACGCCGCCGCCCGCGCCGACCGGGCCGACCGGGCGCAGTCGGGCGGCCCCGCCGTCACCGCGGGCACGCCGGCGCTCGACCGCAAGGGCCGCCTGCTGTTCGTGAACGCGGCCGCCGGCCCGCACCGGGGCGCCGTCGCCTCCGTCGCGTCGGCAGATCCCGGGGGCGCGCGGATCGCGGCGGACCTGAAGTGCGTCCGCTTCTACGCGGCGGCCGGCACCGGAGTCTGCCTCCAGTCCGACCCGGGCGTCCTCAAACAGAGCAACCGCGCCCTGATCCTGGACTCCCGCCTGCGCACCCTGCGCACCTTCCCGCTCGCGGGCACCCCGAGCCGGGCCCGGGTCTCGCCCAGCGGCCGCTTCGCCGCCTGGACGGTCTTCGTCTCCGGCGAGTCGTACTCGTCGGCCTTCTTCTCCACCCGCACCTCCGTGCTGGACACCCGCACGATGCGGCTGACGCCCAGCCTGGAGACGTTCTCCGTGGTCAAGGACGGCAAGCCGTACCACGCATCGGACGTCAATTTCTGGGGTGTCACGTTCGCCGCCGACGACGACACCTTCTACGCGACGCTGAACACCGGCGGCCACACCCACCTGGTCCGCGGGTCCCTCTCCCGGCGTACGGTGACCACCCTGGCGGAGAACGTCGAGTGCCCGTCGCTCTCCCCCGACGGGACCCGGGTCGCCTACAAGAAGAGGGTCCTGTCCGGTGCCTCGCTCTGGCACGAGTACGTCCTCGACCTCCGCACACTGCGCCAGACGCCGCTCGCCGAACGCCACAGCGTCGACGACCAGGCCACGTGGCTCGACGACCGTACGCTCGCCTACGCCCTGCCCGCCGACGGCAAGGTGGGCGGCAGCGATCTGTGGAGCGTGCCGGCGGACGGCACGGGAACACCTCGCCTGCTGATCGCGGGAGCCTCGTCCCCGGCGCCGCTGTAGCCTGCGGCGCTCCGGTGGGGCTCGCTGGAGGGGCGCGGACCGGGGAGCTTCGGTACGTTTCCGGTATGGGCATCGATGTCGACGCGTTCCTCCGTCGTCTGGCTCAAGAGCTCAGACCGCGAGCGGTGGAGTCGGCCGACCTGCTGCTGCGACGCCTGAGCGTCGACATGCCCGAGCTGTGGGAGCACGAGGAGATCGCCGACCTCGCGCTCGAGGAGACGGCCGGACACATCACCAGGTTCCTGGACGTGCTCGAAGGGCGCATCGACGTGACGGAGGTCCAGGCACCGCCGGAGGCGCTCGAGGTCGCCCGCGAGTCCGCCCGGCGCGGGGTGCCGGTCAGCCAGCTGCTGCGCTCCTACCGCCTCGGGCACATGATCCTGATCCAGCTCTTCCAGGGCGAGGCCGCCCGGCTCACCGACGACTGGGAGCTGATGAGCGCGGCGGCCATGCGGTTGATGGGGGCGGCCTTCGCCTACGTCGACCGGGGCTCCGAGCAGGTCGTCACGGCCTACCAGGAGGAACGCGACCGGCGGGTGCAGCGCCGGCTGCTGCTGGCCAACGAGGCGAGCCGGCGGATCGGCACGTCGCTCGACACCGCCCGTACCGCCCAGGAGCTGGCGGAGTTCGGCACGGACGACTTCGCCGACCTGGTCACCGTCGACCTCCTCGACTCCCTCCTCCACGACGGCGACGCCCATCCGCCGGCTCCCCCGGGACGTTCGCCGGTGCTGCGTCGTATCGGCCAGCGGTCGGCGCTGGACGACGACGCGGACCTGCCGGTCGCCACCGGACGGACGCACACCTACCCGGCGGAGTCGGAACCGGCGCGCGCGCTGGCCTCGGGACAGCCGGGCCTGAGCGGTGCCACGGTGGCCGCCGCCACCCACCACTCGGCGCTGCTCCTCCCGCTGCGGGCCCGCGGCAACACCCTGGGCCTCGCCCAGTTCCTCCGCCGTGCCACCGCGGTGCCCTTCGACGACGACGACCTTCTGCTGGCCCAGGAGATCGCGGCGCTGGCGGCGGTGTCCATCGACAACGCCCGCCGGTACAGCCAGGAGCGCGCCACCGCGCTCACCCTCCAGCGCAGCCTGCTGCCGCAGCGCGCCGTGGAGCAGGCGGCCGTCGACACGGCGTCCCGCTACCTGCCGAGCGGCGCGCGGGCCGGCGTCGGCGGTGACTGGTACGACGTGATCCCGCTGTCCGGGGCGCGCGTCGCCCTCGTCGTCGGCGACGTCGTGGGCCGCGGTCTGCACGCAGCCGCCACCATGGGCCGCCTGCGCACGGCCGTCCAGTCGTTCGCCGACATCGATCTGATGCCCGACGAACTCCTCACGCACCTCGACGACGTGGTCATCCGCCTGCAACGCGAGGACGCGCGCCACGACGGCGAGTTGAGCGCCACGTGCTTGTACGCGGTCTACGACCCGGTGTCCCGGCTGTGCACGCTGGCCAGCGCCGGCCATGTGGCGCCCGCGGTGGCGACTCCCCCCGAGGCCCGGGGGCTTGACGCGACATGGTCGGTCGACTTCCCCGACATGGAGATCGGGCCGCCCCTGGGGCTGGGCGGACTCCCCTTCGAGACGGCGCAGTTCGAGCTGGCGGAGGGCAGCCTGCTCACTCTGTACACCGACGGTCTCATCCAGAGCCGTGACCGTGACGTCGACTCCGCGCGCGCCGCGCTGTGCGACGCCCTCACCGATGGGCCGGACACACCGGAGGAGATCTGCGACCGGCTGCTCGCCGCCGTGCTGCCCACCGACCGCTCCGACGACGTCGCCCTGCTGGTGGCGCGGACCCGGGCCCTGGATCCGGGCCACGTCACCACGCTCGACCTGCCCCAGCACGCGGCGGCCGTCGCCGGCGCCCGCCGTCACACCTCCGAGACGCTCACCGCCTGGGGCCTCGAGGAGCTGTCCTTCGCCACCGAGCTGATCGTCAGCGAGCTGGTCACCAACGCGATCCGCTACGGCAGGAGCCCGATCCAGCTGCGGCTGATCCTTCAGTCCACGCTGACCTGCGAGGTCTTCGACGCGAACAGCACCTCGCCGCACCTGCGCCACGCCCGCACCTTCGACGAGGGCGGGCGCGGGCTGCTGCTGGTGGCCCAGCTCGCCGACCGCTGGGGCACCCGGCACAGCCGCGAGGGCAAGGTCATCTGGGCGGAACAGAGACTGCCGGCCGAGACGGACGGCTTGCCGTGACGACGGCGGACGCGTCCACGCCGACGACCGCTGCCGGACCGCCCGACGGGGCGGTGGGCCGGGCCGCCCGGTGAAGCGGTAGGGCGGGCCGCCCGATGGCGCGGTGCTTCGGGCCGCCCGATGAAGCGGTAGGCCGGGCCGCCCGATGCGGCGGTGGGCCGGGCCAGTTGGCCGGCGGTCATCATGGGCGCGCCGCTCGCCGGCTTCGCGGCGGCGCCGCGCCGGGCGGCCCTGCCGGGAATCCTCGCCCCGTCGCTGCGCGGCTGATCCGCCGGCGGACGTGTGCCGCCGTACACTGCTGCCCCGCCGCGATCGCGTTCGAGGGAGTGTGCTGGTGCGTTCCTGGCTCTCCGAACGCCGGCGCGCGGCGGTGAGTACGTCTGCGGCGGCGGTCGTGCTCGTCGTCGCCCTGGTGCTGAACAGCCGGTCGCCGTGGATCTCCGGGGCGGACGTCGGCGTACTGGTGATGTTCGTGTACCTCGCCACGTATCTGACCGTCACGATGGTGGCCTTCGCGTCCGCCGCTCCGGAGCAGATCCGTACCTGGGCCGACCGTTCCACGCGGGGCACCGTGCTGCAGCGCTACGTGTTCGGTACGGCGCCCGGTCCGGGGGTCTCGCTCTTCATCGGGGCCTGCGCGCTGGTGGTGGCGGTGGTGTGGCGGCCGGGCCACCTCGGCTCGGCGCTGCCCGCGGGCGTGCGGGTGGTGGCGACGCTGGCCCTGGTGGTGTGCGCCTGGGTCTGCGTGATGCTGTCGTTCGCGGTCGCCTTCCACGCCGACAACCTGGTGGAGGAGGGGCGGGCGCTTCAGTTCCCCGGCGAGGCCACCCCGGCCTGGGCGGACTACGTGTACTTCGCCCTGTCGGTCATGACGACGTTCGGCACGACCGACGTCGACGTGACGTCCCGGGAGATGCGCCGGACGGTGGCGGCGAACGCGGTCATCGCCTTCGTCTTCAACACGGTCACGGTGGCGAACCTGGTGGCCGCACTCACCTAGGGCGCCTCCGTCGCGTCCCCGTGGGCCCGGGCGGCGGCGATCAGGGCATCCATGACCCGCATGTCGGTTCCGGCCTCCGGATGCCACTGCACACCGACGGCGAACCCGCCGGGCCCCGGCAGTTCGACGGCTTCCACGGTGCCGTCCTCGGCATGGCAGCTCGCCGTCAGGCCGTCGGCCAGCCGGTCCAGGGCCTGGTGGTGGTAGGTCGGCACCGTGACCGCCTCGGGGAGCGCCGCGGCCAGCAGGGTGCCCGGCACCGGCTTGACCACGTGGCGCGCGAACTCCCCGGGCGGGCCGCAGTGGCCGCCGTGTCCGACCACGTCCGGCAGATGCTGCACGAGCGTGCCGCCGAGGGCCACGTTGAGCAGCTGCATGCCCCGGCAGACGCCGAGCAGCGGCGTCCCCCGGTCCAGCGCGGCCTCGATCAGGGCGAGTTCCCAGGCGTCGCGCCGCTCATGGGCGGGGCCGGTGCGCGGGTGGCGCTCGGCGCCGTAGCGGACGGGGTCGACGTCGGGGCCGCCCGCGACGACCAGGCCGTCCAGGCGGGCGACGGTCTCCTCGGCGGCTCCCGGGTCGTCCGGCGGCAGCAGGACCGCCAGGCCGCCGCAGCGCTGCACCAACTGGTGGTAGCCGGCCGGGAGCACGGCGGCGGGCAGGTCCCACACGCCCCAGCGCACGGAGGACTCGAGGTAGGTGCTGATGCCGATGAGGGGCGTGGGCACGGGTTCTTTCCTTCCGGGCGTCGGGCGGGGTCAGTCGCGTTCGAGTTCGGCCTCGGCGGCCGCCAGCGCGGCGAACTCCTCCTCGGGGGCGGAGGCGACCAGACGCTGCCGACTGTAGAGGGCGAAGTAGGCGAGGGCGACCGCGTACACGGCCAGCGCGATCAGTGCGGCGGTCTTGTCCACCAGGAAGGTCGCGGCGAGCGCGGCGCACGCCAGGACGAGGGCCACCGAGGAGGTCACGACCCCGCCCGGCGTGCGGTACGGCCGCGGCAGATCCGGTTCGCGGCGGCGCAGCACCAGGTGGGAGAGCGCCATCAGGGCGTAGGAGATGGTCGCGCCGAACACGGCGACGTTGAGCATGCGGGCGCCGTCGCCGGTCGCGGCGGCGAGCGCGAAGCCGAGCGCGCCGGGCACCAGCAGGCCGAGGTAGGGCGCCTTGCGGCGGCTGGTCAGGGACAGGAAGCGGGGCAGGTAGCCGGCCCGGGAGAGGGCGAACAGCTGCCGGGAGCCCGCGTAGATGAGGGAGAAGAAGGAGGCGACGAGCCCGGCGAGCCCCGCGTAGTTCACGAACCGGCTCAGCGCGGTGGGCCCGTCGTCCCCTTCCAGTGCCGCGACCAGCGGATTGCCGGCGTCCTTGATCGCCGCGGAGCCGTGCGCCCCGGTGGCGGCGAGGAAGGTGACCAGCGCCAGGACGAGGAGGATGCCGATGGACAGGGCCATGGCTCTCGGCAGGGAGCGCGCCGGGTCCTTGGTCTCCTCGGCGGCCAGCGGTACCCCTTCGACGCCGAGGAAGAACCACATCCCGAAGGGGAAGGCGGCCCAGATGCCGAGGAGTCCGTACGGCAGCCAGGAGTTCGCGGCGAAGGCCGTGTGGTCGACGGGGATGTCGTCGAGCCGGCCGGCGTCGAAGTGGGTGAGGGCGCCGACGGCGAAGACGATCAGCGCGGCGACCGCGATGCCGGTGACGACGAAGCTGAAGCGCAGCGCCTCGCCGACGCCCCACAGGTGGATGCCGATGAACAGGGCGAAGCAGGCGAGGTACACGGGCCAGCCGGAGGTCAGCCCGAACAGGTGCAGGGACTCGACGTAGTCGCCGATGAAGATGGCGATGGCGGCCGGGGCGAGCACGTACTCGATGAGGATCGCGGTGCCGGTGAGGAACCCGCCCCAGGGGCCGAGCGCCCGCCGGGCGAAGCCGTAGCCACCGCCGGCCGTGGGCAGCACTGCGGCCATCTCGGCCTGCGAGAAGACCAGGCAGGTGTACATCACGCCCATCAGCAGGGCGGCGGCGGCCAGCCCGCCGAACCCTGCCTCGGCGAGGCCGAAGTTCCAGCCGGCGTAGTCGCCGGAGACGACGTAGGCCACGCCGAGGCCGGTCAGCAGGAGCCAGCCGGCGCTGCCCCGGCGCAGGGTGCGCCGCTCAAGATAGGCGTCGTCCGGCGACGGAGGCGCCGTGGGGGAAGAGGGTGTCACGCGTGCGTCGGTGCCCTCGGTCATGGGCCGCTCCCTACCTCGAAGAAAGGTACGGGTGCACACCTTTGCGGTCCGACGTGCGGAGCGCAAGACCCTCAACCTCTTCCCTTTCAAAGGTCTGTGTGCGTACCTTAGGGCCTCATTCGCATCGACAGGAGGCTGTTCCCGTGGCTGACCGTACGCCCCCGCTCAGCGTCGACGACCTGGTGACACTCGTCGACACCGGGGAGATCCACACTGTCGTCCTCGCCTTCACCGACATGCAGGGAAGGCTCCAGGGCAAGCGGTTCGCCGCGCGCTTCTTCCTCGACGAGGTCCTCCGCAACGGCACCGAGGGCTGCAACTACCTGCTCGCGGTGGACACCGACATGAACACCGTCGGCGGCTACACCATGTCCTCCTGGGAGCGCGGCTACGGCGACTTCGCGATGCACGCCGACCCGGCGACCCTGCGCCGCACGCCGTGGGACGCCGGCACCGCGCTGCTGCTCGCCGACCTGGCCTGGCACGACGGCTCCCCGGTGGTGGCCTCCCCGCGGCAGATCCTGCGCCGCCAGCTGGACCGGCTCGCCGAGCACGGCTGGACCGCGTACGCGGGCACCGAGCTGGAGTTCATGGTGTTCAAGGACACCTACGAGGCGGCCTGGTCGCGCGGCTACCGCGACATGACCCCCGCCAACCAGTACAACGTCGACTACTCGCTGCTCGGCACCGCCCGCGTCGAGCCGCTGCTGGCCCGCATCCGCAACGAGATGGGCGCCGCCGGGCTGACCGTGGAGTCCGCCAAGGGCGAGTGCAACCTCGGGCAGCACGAGATCGCCTTCCGCTACGACGAGGCCCTGACCACCTGCGACCAGCACAGCATCTACAAGACCGGCGCCAAGACCATCGCCGCGCAGGAGGGCGTGTCCCTCACCTTCATGGCCAAGTGGGACGAGCGCGAGGGCAACTCCTGTCACATCCACCTCTCGCTGCGCGACGAGGCCGGCCGTCCCGTCCTCGCGGGCGACGGGCCGTACGGGATGTCTGTGCTGATGGAGCACTTCCTGGCCGGGCAGCTGGCCGCGATGCGCGACTTCACCCTGCTGTACGCGCCGAACATCAACTCCTACAAGCGGTTCCGCCCCGGCTCCTTCGCGCCGACGGCCGTCGCCTGGGGCCCCGACAACCGCACCTGCGCGCTGCGGGTGATCGGCCACGGCCCCGGGCACCGCATGGAGAACCGGCTGCCCGGCGGGGACGTGAACCCGTATCTGGCGGTCGCCGGCATGGTCGCGGCCGGGCTGTACGGCGTCGAGCACGAACTGGCGCTGCCCGAGGCGTGCACCGGCAACGCGTACACGGGCGATGCCCGGCACGTGCCCGGCACCCTGCGGGAGGCCGCCGAGCTGTGGCAGTCCTCCCCGATCGCGCGGGCCGCCTTCGGCGACGAGGTGGTCGAGCACTACCTGAACATGGCCCGCGTCGAGCTGGACGCCTTCGACTCCGCCGTCACCGACTGGGAGCGTTTCCGTTCCTTCGAGCGCATGTGAGGAACCCCTTGTCCGAACACCCCGCCCCCGAAGAGCCCTTCGAGCACGAGATCATCAACCCGGCGACCGAGGAGACCGTCGCCACCGTCCCGGCCACGAGCGCGGCGGAGGTCGCCGAGGCCGTCGCCCGCGCGGCGCGCGCCCAGAGCGCCTGGGCCGCCCTCGCGCCCGGAGAGCGGGCCCGGCTGCTGCGCCGCTTCGCCGCCGTCATCGACGACCATCTCGAGCAACTGGCGAGGCTGGAGGTCCTCGAGGCGGGCCACCCGATCGGCAACGCCCGCTGGGAGGCCGGCAACGCCCGCGACCTGTTCGACTACGCGGCCGGTGGCGTCGAGCGGCTGACGGGCAGCCAGATCCCGGTGGCGGGCGGCCTGAACGTCACCTTCCACGAGCCGCTCGGGGTGGTGGCGGTGATCGCGCCGTGGAACTTCCCGATGCCGATCGCCTGCTGGGGCGCGGCCCCGGCGCTGGCCGCGGGCAACGCCGTACTGCTGAAGCCCGCCGAGACGACCCCGCTGACGGCGATGCGGCTGGCCCGGCTCGCGCTGGAGGCCGGCCTGCCCGAGGGACTGTTCCAGGTGCTGCCGGGCGCCGGCCCGGTCACCGGCGCCGCCCTCGTCGAACACCCGGGCGTCGCCAAGGTGGTGTTCACCGGCTCCACCGCCGTCGGCAAACAGGTCCTGGCGAAGGGTTCGGCGCAGCTCAAGCGGGTGACCCTCGAACTCGGCGGCAAGAGCCCGAACATCGTCTTCGCCGACGCCGACCTGGAGCGGGCCGCGGCCGCCGCGCCCGGCTCCTTCCTCGACAACACCGGCCAGGACTGCTGCGCCCGCAGCCGCATCCTCGTCCAGCGCGAGGTGTACGACCGCTTCCTGGAACTGCTCGAACCGGCCGTGAAGGCCTGGCGGGTGGGCGATCCCGCGGATCCCGGCACCCAGATGGGGCCGCTGATCTCCGCCGCCCAGCGCGAGCGGGTGCGCTCCTACGTCCCCGACGGCGCCCCCGTCGTCATCCGCGGCGAGGCGCCCGACGGCAAGGGCTTCTGGTACCCGGCGACGGTCCTCGAAGGACGTCCGGACGACCCGGCGGCCGTCGAGGAGGTCTTCGGCCCCGTCGCCGTCGTCCTGCCCTTCGACGACGAGGCGGACGCCGTACGCCTGGCCAACGCGACCGATTACGGCCTGTCCGGCTCCCTGTGGACCCGGGACGTGGGTCGCGCGATCCGCGTCTCGCGGGCGGTCGCCGCCGGGAACCTGTCCGTCAACTCCCACTCCAGCGTCCGCTACTGGACCCCGTTCGGCGGGTTCAAGCAGTCCGGCATCGGCCGGGAACTGGGTCCCGACGCCCTCACCGCCTTCACCGAGACCAAGAACGTCTTCATCAGCACCGAGGAGAACCGACCGTGACCGAGTCCGCCATCTGCCGCCGCCTGGTCGGCCGTACCGCCGTCGTCACCGGAGCCGGCAGCGGCATCGGCCTGGCCACCGTGCGCCGTCTCGCCTCCGAGGGCGCGAACGTCGTGTGCGCCGACATCGACGCGGCTGCCGGCAAGGCCGCCGCCGACGAGGTCGGCGGGCTGTTCGTGCAGGTCGACGTCACCGACCCGGAGCAGGTCGAGGCGCTGTTCAAGACGGCGTACGACACCTACGGCAGCGTCGATGTCGCCTTCAACAACGCGGGCATCTCGCCGCCCGACGACGACTCCATCCTGGAGACCGGCCTGGAGGCGTGGAAGCGCGTGCAGGAGGTCAACCTCACCTCCGTCTACCTGTGCTGCAAGGCGGCCCTGCCGTACATGCGCCGCCAGGGCAGGGGCTCCATCATCAACACCGCGTCCTTCGTGGCCGTCATGGGTGCGGCGACCTCGCAGATCAGCTACACCGCCTCCAAGGGCGGCGTGCTCGCCATGTCCCGCGAACTCGGCGTGCAGTTCGCCCGCGAGGGCATCCGCGTCAACGCGCTGTGCCCGGGACCCGTCAACACCCCGCTGCTGAAGGAGCTGTTCGCCAAGGACCCCGAGCGGGCCGCGCGCCGCCTGGTGCACATCCCGGTCGGCCGGTTCGCCGAGCCGGAGGAGATGGCGGCCGCCGTCGCCTTCCTCGCCAGCGACGACTCCTCCTTCGTCAACGCCGCCGAGTTCCTGGTCGACGGCGGTATCGCGGGCGCGTACGTCACCCCGCTGTAGGCCCCGCCCCGCCCGCACGGCCGCCGGCCCGCTCTGGAGGGCCGGCGGCCCCGTGAACTTCTCCCCCTACACCCCGTACACCCCGTACTCCACCGCCCCGGTGTCGGCCGTCATGCTGGGGCTCGGACCGGATCGCCGGCGGGCCGGAGGGCTCCTACGTCTGCTACGACTTCTGAGCCGCGCGGGGCGGACCGTGCCCGTGCGCCAGGACCGGTCACGGGGATCGGGACGGCACGCGGGGGCCGGTGCTCCGTCAGGACGGTTCTGCCGTGCCGGAGCAGTGGGACCCGGTGTACTCGCGGGGGCTGTGAAAGACTGACGTGTTTTCCGTGCCTGTTCGGGCGCGGGCGAGACGACGTACAGCGAGTGGAGAAGCAGTCATGACCAACGTCCGCCTTTCGACGACGATGGGCGACATCGTCCTCAGCCTCGACGATGCCAAGGCCCCGAAGACGGTCGAGAACTTCCTGGAGTACCTGAACAGCGGCCACTACGCAGGAACGATCTTCCACCGGGTCATCAACGGTTTCATGATCCAGGGCGGTGGCCACGGCACCGACATGCGCATCAAGCCCGCCCCGCGCACGGTGGAGAACGAGGCGAAGAACGGCCTGAAGAACGTCAAGTACAGCGTCGCCATGGCGCGGACGTCCGCTCCGCACTCGGCCAGCGCGCAGTTCTTCATCAACGTCAGCGACAACGACTTCCTGAACTACCCGGGCCAGGACGGCTGGGGTTACGCGGTCTTCGGCAAGGTCGTCGAGGGCCAGGACGTCGTCGACGCGATCGCGCAGGTCCCGACGGGTGCGCAGGACGTGCCCAAGGAGCAGGTCGTGATCAACTCCGCCGAGGTCGTGCAGGCCTGAGCCACGGCGGCTCTCAGTACGGCCGGCCGGGCGCCGGGTCCTCCTCGAGCAGGGGGCGCAAGGCGCCCAGCACGGCACCCACGCACACGTTGCGCAGTTCGGCGCGGGTGCACGTCGGCTCGGTCAGCCAGTCCACGCACAGCACCTGGACGAAGACCAGCCAGCTCTTCAGCACGCCGGAGACCGCCTGCCGGGTGCCCGCGTCGGCGACCGGCAGGACACCGAGCAGACGCTCGCGCAGGGCGTCCAGCTCGCCGGTGATGATCGTCTGGATCAGCCGGTCGCCGGCCAGGACCCGGTTCGCCGCCAGGACGGTGTTGCGGTTCTCCGCGAAGTACGCGATGTGCACGTCCAGGCCCTGGGCCAGCTGGTCCGCCAGGCCGTCGGCGGGATCGAGCCGGGTCAGGTCGAGCAGCCGGTCGGCGACCTGCCGGTAGAGCGCGGCGAACAGGTCCCGCTTGCTCGGGAAGTACCGGTACAGCAGCGCGCGGGAGACGCCCGCGCGCTCGGCCACGTCCTCCATCAGCACCTCGTCGTAGGGGCGCTCGGCGAACTGCCGGGCGGCGACGGCAAGGAGCTCGGCCCTGCGTTCGTCGGGGGTCAGGCGGCGGCGAGGCGGCATGGGCGGCATGTTACTTGACATGTGTCTACTGGTGGCGCCTACCCTGGACGCGTTACTGGACGTGTGTCTACTAAGCGACGGGGGCATCGGCATGACGAGAGTCGGAGTGCTGCGGGGACTGGCGTGGGCCATGGGGTACGCGTGCGTGGCCATCGGTCTCTTCCATGTGCTGCTCGGGAACGCCGCGATCCCAGGCGCCGGTTCGGCCGGGCCGACCGTCGACAGCTTCGGGCGGTTCATGGGCGCGATCTTCGCCGGGTACGGGCTGGCCTGGCTGTGGGCGGTACGGCAGTCCCCCGTCCCGGCGGCCGCGGTGCGGGTGCTCACCGCCGTGTTCCTGCTCGGTGGGGCCGCCCGGCTGCTGTCCCTCGCCGTCGAGGGCCGGCCGCAGTGGTTCCAGCTGCTGCTGGCGGCCGTGGAACTGGGGCTGTCCCCGCTGCTGTGGTGGCTGGCGGACAGCGAGGAGAAGACGGCGGTCACCGCCTGCGGGCCGAGTGCCGGGAAGGCGACCGACAGCGCCTGAGGGCCAAGCGCCCGAAGGCGACGATCACGGCCTGAGAGCCAAGCGCCCGGAAGGCGACGGTCACGGCATGAGAGCCAAGCGCCCGGAAGGCGACGGTCACGGCATGACCCCCGAGTGCCGGGCGCGCCGGATTCGGGGCAGCGCGGACCGGTGACCCGGGGCAGTGCGGACCGGTGACCCGGGTGCGGGGCGGCCCGGTCGCGGCCCCCGGGCGCTCTGCGAGAATGGACGGCCGGTTTACCGAGCGCCGCAGACCGGCGGTGCTCGTCTCGTCCTTGGAGAGCACGCACGGTGTCCCGACAGCACGGAAGCCCCTCCCCCGCCGGGGGCCGCAAGCGCCCCGCCCCGTCCGCCCGCCGGGGCGGATCCGACACGGCGGGCGGCGGGCGCGGCGGACGCCGACGGCCGCAGGCACCGTCGTCCCAGGAGGCGGCGCGCGCCGAGGAGGGGGCGCCCGCCGGCGGTGGCCGCCCGCTGCCCGCGCCACGCCGGGCGGACCTGCAGGCCGACTGCGCGTCGTGCTTCGGTCTGTGCTGCGTCGCGCTGCCCTTCGCCCGCTCCGCCGACTTCGCGGCCGACAAACCGGCCGGGAAGGCGTGCGGGAACCTCCAGGCGGACTTCCGCTGCGGGATCCACAGCGACCTGCGGGAGCGGGGCTATCCGGGCTGCACCGTCTTCGACTGCTTCGGCGCGGGCCAGAAGGTCTCCCAGGTCACCTTCGGCGGCACGGACTGGCGGGGCGCGCCGGGTACGTCGGGGGCCATGTTCGCGGTCTTCCCGGTGATGCGGCAGCTGCACGAGCTGCTGTGGTACGTCACCGAGGCGCTCGGCCTCGCGGCGGCCCGGCCCGTCCACCGGGACCTGCGGCGCGCGTCGGGCCGTATCGAGGAACTCACCCGGGGCAGCGCCGAGGAGATCCGCGCGGTGGACGTGAACGCGCTGCGCGGCGAGGTGAACGAGCTGCTGCTGCGGGCGAGCGAGCTGACCCGGAGCGGGCTGCCCGGCCGGCGCCGCAATCACCGCGGGGCGGATCTGATGGGCGCCCGGCTGGCCGGTGCCGATCTGCGGGGTGCCAGTCTGCGCGGCGCGCTGCTGATCGCGGCCGACCTCCGGCGCGCCGACCTGCGCTCGGCCGACCTGATCGGCGCGGACCTGCGCGACGCGGACCTCTGCGGCGCCGACCTCTCGGACGCGCTCTTCGTCACCCAGGCCCAGCTGAACGCGGCCAGGGGCGACGCGTCGACGGTCCTGCCGGCGGGACTGGAGCGGCCCGGGCACTGGTGACGCCGGGCACTGGTGACGCCGGGCACCGGCGCCGGTGTCCGGCCAGGCGCACGGCCGGGTCTTTGCCGTGAGCCCGGCGGGATGGCGCCCGGCGGCGGTGAGTTCGGCCGTTCGGTGCACCGGAGATGCGGCGGGCGAGCGGGCGCTGTTGACTGAAGTCACCGGCACCGCAGCGCACTCCACGACTCCGGCCGGGCCGCGTCCGGAACCCCGAGACGGATCGCGGTCCGGCCGGTGCTCCGCGCCCGGCCGGGTCGCGGAGCCCGCCCCTGAGGCCGCCCTCACGCCACGGGCTCTCCCGCCGGCCGCCCGGCGGCGGCCCCGGCCGCGTCCGGTGTCGGGGCGAACTGCGTCCGGTGCAGTTCGGCGTACCGTCCGCCCGCTGCCAGCAGTTCCTCGTGCGTGCCGCGCTCCACGATGCGGCCCCCCTCCACCACCAGGATCACGTCGGCCGTGCGCACGGTGGACAGCCGGTGGGCGATGACGACGGCCGTGCGGTCGGCGAGGGCCTCGGTCAGCGCCTCCTGCACGGCCGCCTCCGAGGTGTTGTCGAGGTGGGCGGTGGCCTCGTCGAGGATGACGACGCGCTGGCGGGCGAGCAGCAGCCGGGCGATCGTCATGCGCTGGCGTTCGCCGCCGGAGAGCCGGTAGCCGCGCTCGCCGACGACCGTGTCCAGGCCGTCGGGCAGGGAACGGACGAGGTCGTCCAGGCGGGCCCGGCGCAGCGCGTCCCACAGGTCCTCGTCGCTGGCCTCGGGGCGGGCGAGCAGCAGGTTGGCGCGGACGCTGTCGTGGAAGAGGTGGCCGTCCTGGGTGACCATGCCGACGGCCGAGTGCAGTGAGCGGAAGGTCAGGTCGCGCACGTCGACACCGCCGACTCTCACCGCGCCCGCGTCCGTGTCGTACAGCCGCGGCAGCAGTTGGGCGATGGTCGACTTGCCGGCGCCGGAGGAACCGACGAGGGCGACGGTCTGCCCGGGTTCGGCGCGGAAGGAGACGCCGCGCAGGACCTCCGTTCCGCCGCGGGTGTCGAGGGCGGACACCTCCTCCAGGGAGGCGAGGGAGACCTGGTCGGCGGCCGGGTAGGCGAAGCGGACGTCGTCGAACTCGACGCCGACCGGTCCGTCGGGCAGCTCACGGGCGTCCGGCTGCTCCTCGATGAGCGGCTTCAGGTCGAGCACCTCGAAGACCCGCTCGAAGCTGACCAGCGCGCTCATCACCTCCACCCGGGCCCCGGCGAGCGCGGTGAGCGGCGCGTACAGCCGGGTCAGCAGCAGCGCGAGGGAGACGACGGCGCCCGCCTCGAGGGTGCCGCGCAGGGCGTAGAAGCCGCCGAGGCCGTAGACCAGGGCGAGGGCGAGGGCGGAGACCAGGGTCAGGGCGGTGATGAACGCGGACTGGGCGGTGGCGGTGCGGATGCCGATGTCGGCGACCCGCCGGGCACGCAGCGCGAACTGCGCCGACTCCTCGTCGGGCCGCCCGAACAGTTTGATCAGGGTGGCGCCGGGGGCGGAGAAGCGTTCCGTCATCCGCGTGCCCATCGCCGCGTTGAGCGTGGCGGCCTCCCGCTGCATGCGGGCCATGCGGCTGCCCATCCGCCGGGCCGGGATCACGAACACCGGCAGCAGCACCAGCGCGAGCAGGGTGATCTGCCAGGACAGCGTCAGCATGACCGCGAGGGTGAGCAGCAGCGTGACCAGGTTGCTGACCACGCCGGACAGCGTGTTGCTGAAGGCGCGCTGGGCGCCGATGACGTCGTTGTTGAGCCGGGAGACCAGCGCTCCCGTACGGGTCCGTGTGAAGAACGCGACCGGCATGCGCTGCACATGATCGAACACAGCCGTCCGCAGATCGAGGATGAGTCCCTCGCCGAGCGTGGCCGACAGCCGCCGCGAGAGGATGCCCAGCGCGGCCTCGGCGACCGCGATGAGCGCGATGAGCAGGGCGAGGCGTACGACGTGGCCGGCCTCGCCGCCCGACACGATCGAGTCGACGACGCGTCCGGCGAGGATCGGGGTGGCCACGGCGAGCAGCGCGGTCCCCACTCCGAGCACCACGAACGCGGCGATGCGCCGGCGGTGCGGGCGGGCGAAGCCGCCGATGCGGCGCAGCGTCGCGGGGTCGAAGGGGCGCCGCTCCTGCTGAGCGGTCATGACGCTGTGCAGCTGCGTCCAGGCGGTGGTTTCCATGCTCATGGACAGAAACGTAGAACCTCAATCATCGTTGAGGTCAATGTCCGCCGTCCGTCCCCCCGTTCGAAGGATCCGATGACCGTACGCAATGTGCCGTCCCCGCTTCCGCAACCCGCCGTTGGCGCGGTGCGGAGAACCTCTCCCGATGTGACCGCAGTCCCCCTCCCCCCGCTGCCCCAGGGACGACTCCCCCGTCGCGTCCCCGTCCGGCAGGTGCTGTGTCTGCTCCCGCTCCTGCTCGTCGCCGTCGTCGCCGTACGGCACCGCGCCACGCTCACCGAAGGGCTCGGCCAGTTGCGCACCGCCGAGTGGCCGTGGCTGCTCGCCGCGGCCGGCGCGACCTGTCTGACCTGGGTGGCGGCCTCGTTCACCCGGCAGGGCGCGCTCGTCGAACGGCTGCCCCGGCGGCGGCTGCTGGCCACCCAGTTCGCGGCCGGCGCCGCCAACCATCTGCTGCCCACGGGGCTTGGCGCGAGCGCGGTCAATCTGCGCTTCATGACCGTGTGCGGGGTGCCGCTGGCCCGCTCGTCGTCGGCACTCGCGCTGTACATGCTCGCCGAGTGCGTGGGACGGCTCGTCCTGCTGTCGGCGCTGCTGCTCGCCTTCCCGGGGGCCCTGCACCCCGGCACCCTGCTGCCCGACGGCGCGTTGCTGCCGCTGCTGGCGGCCGCCGCCGTGCTCGTGCTGGCGGCGGGCGCGGTGCTGGTCTGCGTCCGGCGGCTGCGCACGGCCGTGTGCGGCTTCCTGCGCACCGCGCTCGGCGAGGCCCGCGACGTGCACACGCGCCCCGCCCGCGCCCTGGCGCTGTGGGGCGGCTCGCTGGCCTTCCCGGCGCTGCAGGCGTCGGGTCTGGTCCTGGTCGGGCAGGCGCTGGACCTTCCTGTGTCGCCCGCGCACATCGCGGTGGCCTATCTCGCGGCGACCGTGGCGGTGGCGCTGGTGCCCACGCCGGGCGGGGTCGGCTCGGTGGAGGCCGCGCTGGTGGTGGCCCTGGTCGCGGCGGGCGGCCCGGCGGCCGTGGCGACGGCGGTGGTGCTGGCCTACCGGATCCTCACCGTGTGGCTGCCCCTCCTGCCGGGCGCGCTCACACTCGGTGCGCTGGTCCGCCTGAAGGTGATCTGAGACCCGGCGACCCGCGAGTAACCTGCGGGCGTCGCCGTACAGCGTCGCCCAGAAGGGGTGTTGTCATGCCGGTCCGCGTCGAACGACGAGATCACGTCACCACGGTCGTCCTGTCCCGTCCGCAGGCGCGCAACGCCGTGGACGGGCCGACGGCCGCCGAACTGGCCGCGGCGTTCCGGGCCTTCGAGGCGGACGACGAGGCGCGGGTGGCGGTGCTGTGGGGCGAGGGCGGCACGTTCTGTGCGGGCGCCGACCTGAAGGCGATGGGCGGGGAGCGCGGCAACCGGGTCTCCGAGGACGGGGACGGGCCGATGGGGCCGACCCGGATGCGGCTGTCGAAGCCGGTGATCGCCGCCGTCGCCGGGCACGCGGTGGCGGGCGGACTCGAGCTGGCGCTGTGGTGCGATCTGCGGATCGCCGAGGAGGAAGCGGTGTTCGGCGTGTTCTGCCGCCGCTGGGGCGTGCCGCTGATCGACGGCGGCACGGTACGGCTGCCCCGGCTGATCGGCACCGGCCGCGCACTGGACATGATCCTCACCGGCCGCCCGGTCCCCGCCCGCGAGGCGTACGAGATGGGGCTGGCCACGCGTGTGGTCCCCACCGGCACCGCACGCGCCGCCGCGGAGGAGCTGGCCGCCGTCCTGGCCCGTTTCCCCCAGGACTGCCTGCGCTCCGACCGCGCGGCGGTCCTGGACCAGGAGGGACTGGACGAGGGCGAGGCGCTGCGTGCCGAACTCGCCCACGGAACAGGGGTGCTGGAGCAGGCGATGAAAGGTGCCGGCCGGTTCGCGTCGGGCGCGGGACGGCACGGGGCGTTCGACGCGGACTGACTGCGCCGCCGCGAAACCACGGAACGCCCCTCGAGCGTGATCGCGGCCGGGCCCGTTCAGGAGGCGCCGCGGTAGCCGCCGTCCACGCGGATCGCGGTGACGCCGCTGATGTACCGGCCGCCGCAGCGGTCCTGGGGCAGGACCAGTTGCGGTCCGGCCCGGTCGAGCGGCGCGCCGTCCGCCGCGACCGCGAGCAGCACGGGGGCCCGCCCGAAGTCCGGGTCGATCTCGGCCCAGGACAGCAGGACACGGTGGCCGTCGGCGCCGGTCAGGGCGATGAGGAAACGCAGCCGGTCCTTGCGGCGGGCCGGGTCGAACCCGGGGCCGGCGTCGGACAGCACGTCGTAGAGCAGCGGGCCCTCGAACGTGTGGTCCTGCATACCGCTGGTGGCGCATGCGAAGCCGACCCGCGCCGCGTGCAGCGGCCAGGCGTGCAGATCGGGCACGGTGATCCGGGCCGGACGCGCGAGATCCCCGCTCAGCACGACCTCGGCGACCGGCCCGGCCGCGGCGACGTCCGGTTCCGTCATGGATGGGCTCATGGCGTACCACCTCCCGGGGGACCGTACCCGCACGGCGGTGCGAGGGAAACGCAGATGCCATCCAAAGGAGGTGTCAGCAGTCGCTTGTGCGATGCGACAAGGGGCCGATATCGCGTATGTGCGGTGACGGTGCCCGGATCCCCGGGCGCGGCACGGCGGGATGCCGTACCGCGGCCGTCGCCCGACGCCGGGGCGCCGGGGCGCCGGGGCGCCGGGGCGCCGGGGCGCCGAGGGGCTCACCTGGCCGAAGATGTCCGCATGAACCGAGAGACGGATGAGGTACGCGCCGCGATCGCCGGCGAGCTGCGCCTCATGGACCCCGACGTGCGCGGCTCACGCTCGCTCGCCCAGGAGCTCCTGGACCCGGACTTCGTGGAGGTCGGCGCGTCCGGGCGGCGGTGGACGTACGAGGAGATGCTCGCCGCGCTGCCCGAGATGGACGGTGCGGCAGCAAGCGGTCCCCGCTACGAGCCCTCGCACTTCCGCGGCGTCCTGCTGGCCCCCGGGCTGGTACACCTCACCTACGAGACCACGCTGAACGGAAACCGGGCGCGGCGCAGTTCGCTCTGGCGCCGGCGGGGCGCGGACGGAACCTGGCAGATGTACTACCACCAGGCCACACCCGTCCCGCTCGACGGCGTATGACCGCGCGGGCCGGTCGGTGAGGGGCGCTCGCACCGGCCGCCCGGTTTCGAACTGCTGTCTTTCATGCGGCAGGATGAGCGCTCGTGCCGCGCTCTGACGCCCCGTCGGACGTGTGCGGCGCGCATCCCCGACACGAGCAGTTCGAGCAGGTGACCACGTGACGAGACTTCACATCCCGCCATCGGCCCCGGGCGCCGGTGACCGTCCTCGCGGAGGCGGCCGGTGAACCGCGCGCTGACCCTGGACGACCTGGTGCTGGCCGGTATCGCCCTGGCGGCGGGCCTGCTGGCGGCCTTCTTCTCGCGCACGCTGCTGCGCTGGCTGGCCAAGCACGCCAAACGGACCAAGTGGAGCGGCGACGACGTCGTCGTGGACGCGCTGCGCACGGTGGTGCCGTGGGCGGCCATCGCGGGCGGAGCCGCGTCGGCGGCGGCCGTGCTGCCGCTGACGCGGGCCGTGCAGCGGACGGTCAACCAGTCCTTGACGGTGTGGCTGATCCTGGTCGTCACCCTGTCGGCGGCCCGGGTGATCGGCGGGCTGGTGAGCGCGGTCACCCAGTCGCGCTCCGGCGTCGCCGGGTCCGCGACGATCTTCGTGAACATCACCCGGGTGCTGGTCCTGGCGATCGGCTTCCTGGTGGTGCTGCAGACCCTCGGCATCTCCATCGCGCCCCTGCTCACGGCCCTCGGCGTGGGCGGTCTGGCCGTGGCGCTGGCACTGCAGGACACGCTCGCGAACCTCTTCGCCGGCATCCACATCCTCGCCTCCAAGACCGTGCAGGTCGGCGACTACATCCGGCTCAGCAGCGGGGAGGAGGGCTACGTCGAGGACATCAACTGGCGGCAGACGACCGTGCGGGCGCTGTCCAACAACCTCGTCGTCATACCGAACGGCCAGCTGGCCAAGACCAACATGACCAACTTCTCCCGGCCCGAGCAGGAGCTGACGATCCTGGTGCAGGTCGGGGTGGCCTACGACAGCGACCTGGACCATGTGGAGCGGGTGACCAACGAGGTGATCGCGGAGGTCATGACCGAGATCACCGGCGCGTTGCCGGATCACGAGCCGACGATCCGCTTCCACACCTTCGGCGACTCCCGGATCGGCTTCACGGTGATCCTGGGCGTCGGCGAGTTCAGCGACCAGTACCGGATCAAGCACGAGTTCATCAAGCGCCTGCACAAGCGCTACCGCGCGGAGGGCATCCACATCCCGGCCCCGGCGCGCACGGTGACCGTCCGGGGGGCGACCGCGGCGATTCCGCACCAGCGCACGGCCGGGGACGCGCCGTCGGCGTTCCAGCCGACGGAATAGAAGCGCCCGGAAGGGGGGCGGGGAACCGCGCGACGGGCCACACCTGAGGGGGCGGGGCCGCGCGACCAGCCACGCCCCGTCCGCGGACGCCGACGGCCCGCAGCCCCACCCCGCTCGGCGCACGCCGCCCGCTCAGCGCCTACGCTCGAAGGGACATGCTCCCGGCACCCGACCCCCGTGTGATCGACCAGCGGCTGGCAGTGCTCGCGCGCCAGCCGTTCCGGTCGAAGTTCCACCTGCGCGGCCGTGACCGCGCCACCGCCGAGCTGAAGGGCCCGGCGACGATCCGCCGGCACGCCCACGACCTGATCGGGAAGCGCCTCGCGCCGGCCGAGCCGTACAAGGACGGCAAGCAGACGCCGTACCGCGGTCACCCCGTGTTCGTCGCCCAGCACGCGACGGCGACCTGCTGCCGCACCTGCCTCCAGCGCTGGCACGGGATCCCCAAGGGCCGTGAGCTGAGCCACGCCGAGCGGGACTACGTGGTGGAGGTGATCTGCCGGTGGATCGGGCGCGAGATGACCGGCGGTACCGGCCCGGACACGGTCCGCCGCCACTGAGCCGCGCGGACGCGGCCGGGCCGCGCGCGGCTCGCCGGCGGCGCCGATTCCGGCCAGGACCCTTGTCGAGCCGGACCGGATCACGAGATATCTTGATGTCGAGCAATGTTGCAGACGTGGAGCGGAGCACCCGGTGACTGACTCGACCATCATCTATACGCACACTGACGAGGCCCCGGCCCTGGCGACGTATTCCTTCCTGCCGGTGGTCCAGGCGTACGCCTCGCAGGCCGGTGTCGATGTGAAGACCCGCGACATCTCGCTGGCCGGGCGCATCATCGCCGTGTTCCCGGAGTACCTCACCGAGGACCAGCGCATCCCGGACGCGCTGACCGAGCTGGGCGAGCTGGCCAAGACGCCGGCCGCGAACATCATCAAGCTGCCGAACATCTCGGCGTCCATCCCGCAGCTCAAGGCCGCGATCGCCGAGCTGCAGGGGCAGGGCTACGCGCTGCCGAACTACCCGGACGAGCCGAAGACCGACGAGGAGCGCGAGATCCGCGCCCGCTACGACAAGATCAAGGGTTCCGCCGTGAACCCGGTCCTGCGTGAGGGCAACTCCGACCGCCGCGCCCCCGCCTCCGTCAAGAACTACGCCAAGACCCACCCGCACCGCATGGGCGCCTGGTCCGCCGAGTCCAAGACCGATGTGGCGACGATGGGCGAGAACGACTTCCGCTCCACCGAGAAGTCCGTGATCGTCGAGCAGGACGGCACGCTCAAGATCGAGCACGTCGCCGCCGACGGCACCACCACCGTGCTGCGCGAGTCCGTACCCGTGCTGGCCGGCGAGGTCGTCGACGCGTCGGTGCTGCGCGTCGCGAAGCTGCGCGAGTTCCTCGCCGCGCAGGTCGCCCGCGCCAAGGCCGAGGGTGTGCTGTTCTCCGTGCACCTGAAGGCCACGATGATGAAGGTCTCCGACCCGATCATCTTCGGCCACGTGGTGCGCACCTTCTTCCCGAAGACCTTCGAGAAGTACGGTGAGAAGCTCGCCGCCGCGGGTCTGACCCCGAACGACGGTCTCGGCGGCATCCTCAAGGGCCTGGACGCCCTCCCCGAGGGCGACGAGATCAAGGCCTCCTTCGACGCCGAGCTGGCCGAGGGCCCCGAGCTGGCCATGGTCGACTCCGACAAGGGCATCACCAACCTGCACGTCCCGTCCGACGTGATCATCGACGCCTCGATGCCGGCGATGATCCGCACCTCCGGCCACATGTGGGGCGCCGACGGCCAGGAGCACGACGCGCTCGCCGTCATCCCGGACTCCTCCTACGCCGGCGTGTACCAGGCCGTCATCGAGGACTGCAAGGCCAACGGCGCGTTCGACCCGTCCACCATGGGCTCGGTGCCGAACGTCGGCCTGATGGCGCAGAAGGCCGAGGAGTACGGCTCCCACGACAAGACCTTCGAGGTCGCGGCCGCCGGCACGGTCCGCGTCCTGGACGCCTCCGGTGCCGTTCTGATCGAGCAGAGCGTCGAGGCCGGTGACATCTTCCGCGCCTGCCAGACCAAGGACGCGCCGATCAAGGACTGGGTGAAGCTCGCCGTCACCCGCGCCCGCGCCACCGGCGACCCGGCCGTGTTCTGGCTGGACGAGAACCGCGCCCACGACGCCAACCTGATCGCCAAGGTCGAGCAGTACCTGCCGGAGCACGACACCGAGGGCCTGGACATCCGCATCCTGTCCCCCGTCGAGGCCACCAAGCTGTCGGTGGAGCGCATCCGCCGCGGCGAGAACACCATCTCGGTGACCGGCAACGTGCTGCGTGACTACCTCACCGACCTGTTCCCGATCCTGGAGCTGGGCACCAGCGCCAAGATGCTGTCGGTCGTCCCGCTGATGGCGGGCGGCGGCCTGTTCGAGACCGGCGCCGGCGGCTCCGCGCCCAAGCACGTGCAGCAGCTGGTCAAGGAGAACTACCTGCGCTGGGACTCCCTGGGCGAGTTCTTCGCCCTGGTCCCGTCCTTCGAGCAGTACGCCGAGGCCACCGGCAACACCCGCGCCAAGGTCCTCGCCGACACCCTCGACCGCGCCACCGCGACCTTCCTCAACGAGGACAAGTCCCCGACCCGGCGCGTCGGCGGCATCGACAACCGCGGCAGCCACTTCTACCTGTCCCTGTACTGGGCGCAGGAGCTGGCGCGGCAGAGCGACGACGCCGAGCTGGCCAAGGCCTTCCAGCCGCTGGCGGAGACGCTCGCCGCGAACGAGCAGAAGATCGTCGACGAGCTGAACGCCGTCCAGGGCAAGCCGGTCGACATCGGCGGCTACTACCAGCCCGACCCGGCCAAGGCCGCCGCGGTGATGCGCCCGTCGGCCACCTGGAACGAGGCCCTGGCGTCCCTGAGCTGAACGCCCACCTTGCTCCGGGCCCGGCGCCGGTGATCCGACCGGCCCGGGAAAGCACCTCCGCCCCGACCGCGCACCGCCCGGCCGGGGCGGAGGTGCGTTCCGGGGCGGGGTGCGTGCCCGCTGTGGCACCTTGATCACGCACCCCGTCCCCGACCGAACCCCGGGAGCCGCGCCATGACCCCAGCCGAGCCGACCTTCGAGCTGCCGGCTCTCGAGGAGGTGCCCTTCGAGCTGCTGCCCGGAGCGGCCACCTCGCCCGTGCTCCTGCATGTGCCGCACTCGGCGCGGGAGATACCGGGCGAGGTGCGCGCCGGGATCGTGCTCGGCGATCCCGCGCTGGAGCGGGAGCTGGACCACATCACCGACGCGCACACCGCCGGGATCGCCGACGAGGCGGCCCGGCTCGCCGGGGTGACGCCGTGGCGGTTCGTCAACCGGCTGTCGCGGCTGGTCGTCGATCCGGAGAGGTTCCCGGACGAGCGGGAGGAGATGGCGGCCGTCGGCATGGGGGCCGTGTACACGCGGACCACGCACCGGGAGGTGCTGCGGCCCGGCGGCCACGACCCGGAGCCGCTGCTGGAGCGGTACTTCCGGCCCTACGCGCGGGCCATGACCGAGGCCGTCGCACAGCGGCTCGACGCCGTCGGCCGGGTCGTGATCGTCGACGTGCACTCGTATCCGAGCGCGCCGCTGCCGTACGAGCTGCACGGCACGGGCCCGCGCCCGCCGGTGTGCCTGGGCACGGACGCCTTCCACACCCCGCCCGCGCTGCTGGAGGCGGCACGGGAGGCGTTCGCGGGGTGCGGGGAGACCGGGCTGGACAGCCCGTTCAGCGGGACGTACGTGCCGTTGGACTTCTACGGCCGCGAGCCGCGGGTCGGCGCGCTGATGGTGGAGATCCGCCGGGACACCTACATGAGCGAGCCGGGCGGACCGGCCGGGCCGGGGCTCGGCAGGCTGGCCGCTGCCCTGGCCCGTCTCGTGGACGCCGTCTCCGGCTGACCCACGGCCGGCCCCCGCTCAGGCGCGCAGCCACTCCGTGACGATCACCTCGCCGCCGGTCCGCAGCCGCAGGGCGAACGGCCCGGCGGGCGGCGCGGCGGAGCTGAAGCGGCCCATCGTGTCGGCCGTCAGCGCCGCCCCGGCGTGCGGCCCGGTCAGCACCTCCACTCCCGCCGGCTGCGGCGGCAGCACCTGCCCGTACAGCCCCTCGGCGCCCACTTCGACGTCGACCGTCAGCTCGCCCGCCTGGAAGGTCAGCATCCGCGGCACGTCCGTCGCCCCGCGCACCGGCAGCGCGTCGGTCAGCGAGTCGAAGGTCAGCTCCGCGATGCGGGCGTCGAGGTCGTGCAGGGCGTACGCCTCGACGGCGATCGCGCTCAGCACGGCCGGCAGCGGGTCCAGTACGTCCGCGGCCGCCCGCAACTCCCCCTCCAGCCGGTCCAGTTCCTCGTCCCCGCCCGGCCCGAGGCCGAGGCCGTCATCGCCCACCGGCCCGAAGTCGCCGTCCACCGGGCCCAAGTCGCCGTCCACCGGCCCGAGGCCGTCGTCGTCCTTCACCGCACCCCCCGTGCGTCCAGTCGGGCCCGCAGCCGGCGCAGGCAGCGCTGGCGCAGCGGGCCGATGCTGCCCACGGCGATGCCGAGCGCCGCGGAGACCTCCTGATAGCTGGGCGGCGGCGAGGCCATCAGCACCCGCAGCAGCCCCTGGCACCGCTCCCCGAGCGCCCCCAGTTCCCGCCGCAGCCGGCGGATGCGCTCGCTCTCGGCGGCCGCCTCCTCCGCCTCCAGCAGCGACTGTTCCGGCGTGTGCTCCTCACTCGCCCGGTCCAGCAGGTGCGGGTCGTCGGTCAGGGTCAGCCGTCGCAGACTCCTGATCACCTTCAGCGACTCGTGCCGCGCGGTGCTGGCCAGCCACGCCCCCGCCTTGTCGGGTTCGCGCAACCGCCCCAGATGCTGGGCGAAGCGGAACCACACGGTCTGGTAGACCTCGTGCGCGTCGGCGTCCGAGAGCCGGTGCGCGCGCACCACCGACCAGACCAGCGGGCTGAGCCCTTCCACCAGCGCCTTCCAGGCCGCGCCGTCACCGTCGACGGCGGACCGGACCAGCGTGCCGACCTCTGCACGGTCCACGACTGCCCCACCCCTCGTGTACGGCACGTCATGGTACGCCGTAGGGAGTGCGGCCCCGCGCGTCATGACGCCGGGGCGGCCGCCGGACGCCAGGTGGGCGGCCGCAGCGCCGGCACGTGCGCCCCGCGGACCTCGGCGAACTCCCGGTTGCCGGCGAGCAGTCGGGACCGGGCGGCGCGCGGGTCGCTCTCCTGGTGGGCGCTCATGTACGCGGCCACGAGCCCGGCGGCCACCGGGGTGGCGAAGGAGGTGCCGCTCCAGTGCGCGAGGCCCTCGAACATCACCTGGTCCGGCTTGGCGCTCGTGTCCCCGTCGTCGCTGAGCAGTCCGCTGTGGCTCGGCGTGGTGCAGGTGCAGGCGTAGGTGAAGCCGTAGCGGCAGGCGTCGTAGGTGGAGTGGTGGTAGACGTACGGCACGGGCCCGGTGAAGCCGGTGAACGTGCTGGTGAGGCGCTCGCCCGGCGCGTAGGCCCGCACCCAGGGGCCGTGGTTGGTGAAGCAGGCGCCGAACTCGCCGTCGGCGCGCAGCGCGCCGACGCTCAGCACCGCGTCCTCGAAGCCGGGCACGGTGGCGTAGGCGGCGGGCCAGAACGGGCTGGCGCTGGAGTTGTTGCCGGCCGCGGCCACCAGCAGGGTGCGCTGCTCGCGCAGTCGGCGCATGAAGGCGTCGAGGCCGAGGAGGCCGTCGGTGCGGCCGTTGGAGGTGCCGGCCGACAGGCTCAGGATGTCGGGCCAGCCGTGCCGGTCGACGGCGTCGAAGAGCCGGTCGCCGAACTCGGACTCCAGGATGGCGCCGGCGTCGTTGAGGGTGCCGAGGACGGTGATGTCGGTGCTCGGCGCGACGGCCGCGAGCAGCCCGGCGATGAAGGTGCCGTGGCCCATGTACTGGCGCAGGACGCCCGACTCGTCGGTCTCCTGGGGGTGCAGGTCGCCCCGGGTGCGGGCGAGCAGCGGGTGGGCGCGGTAGTCGTGGCTGAGGCCGTTGTCGATCACCAGCACGCCCACGGTCCGGTCCGGGTCGTGACCGCCGTCGGCGGGCGCGGGGTTGAGGGGCGCGGCGTGCTCGGCGGGCACGGGCTCGTCGCCCGGGCAGGAGTTCACCGCGATCGACACCACGTGGTTGCGGCTGACCAGCCGGCGTCCGGTGCGGTCCTCGGCCTGCCGCACGGCGCGCAGCGCGTGGCCGACGACGGGGTCGCCGGGGTGGGTCCCCCGCCCGGGGTCGGCGACCTGGACGCGGGTGACGCCGGAGCGGTTGGTCCCGGGGCCCGCGCGCCGCACGTGGTCGGGGTCCAGGCCGTCGGTGGCGGTGAAGTGGGCGCGGACCGCGTCCTCGACGAACGCGGCGTCCTCGCCGTCGCGGACGAGGACCACGCCCCTTTCGAACACGAACTCGGCCGCGTCGTCCGGGCCGAGGGCCAGCGGGACGCCGGGCATGGAACGCTGGATCTGGTCGAACTGCTCGCGGAACCGCTGTGGTGGCATGTCGTGTTCCTCCCCCTCGAGGCGACCGTCGTAGGTGAGAGCCGCCGGGTCGCCGATTGATACAGAGGCACACCGGTGGGGATGCGGTTCCCGGTCGCCTACCATCCCAAGGGTGACCTCGGGAAGCGACTCGGTGTTCGACCTGCTGCCGATGGTGTTCGCGGCCCCCAACGAGGCGCTGACGCGGGCGCGGGAGGTGCTGGAGGCGGACCCCGGCCCGGTGCGCGCCTCCGTGGCGCACCAGGTGATCGGCATCTGGCAGCGGGACTGGGGCGATCTGCGTCTCGCGCTGCGTCATCTGCGGCGTGCCCGGGACCTCGCGGCCCGGGCGGAGCTCGCCGACCGGGAGGCGGACGTGCTGGCCACGCTCGGGGTGGCCCTGGTGCACGCGGGCCGCACCCGGCAGGGCCTGGCGGCGCTGGAGCGGGGCGTCGAGCGCGGCAGCGGGCACACGAGGGCACAGGTGCTGTTCCGCCGCGCCTACGCCCGCTGGGTGCTGGGCCGGCACCGGGAGGCGCTGGAGGACGTTCGGCGCGCGATCCCCGTGCTGCGGCAGGAGAACGACGTCATCTGGACGGCGCGGGCGCTGACCCTGCGGGCCACCGTCCATCTCGCGCTGGGTTCGGTGGAGCGGGCGGACGCGGACTTCACGGCCGCCGAGGCGCTGTGGGACACCACGGGCCAGGAGCACGACAAGGCCGACGCGGTGGAGAGCCGGGGCCTGGCGGCGTTCCGCGCCGGGGACGTGCCTGCGGCGCTGCGGCTGCTGGACGAGGCGGAGAAGCGGTACGCGGCGCTGGGCACGCCGACGTTCATGCTCGCCGTCCGGCGTTGCGAGGTGCTGATGGCCGCGGGGCTCGCGCCGGAGGCGCTGGCCGAGGCGGACGCCGCGATCCGGGCGCTGGACGGGATCGGGGGGCAGCCGACCCGCAAGGCGGAGCTGCTGCTGGCCGCCGCGCGGGCCGCCCGCCCGGCCGGTGACCCGCACACCGCGATCGCCCGGGCGGCGGTGGCGGTACGGCTGTTCGCGGCGCAGCGGCGCCCGTGGTGGGAGGCGCACGCCCGGCTGGTGCTGATCGAGGCGCGGTTCGCCGCCGGGCGGGCGTCCGGGCGGCTGGTGGCGGACGCGGCGCGGGTGGCCGAGCGGCTGACGTCGTTCGGGGCGCCGGCTGCGCCGGAGGCGTCCCTGCTGGCCGGGCGGATCGCGCTGGCGCTGGGCAGGCCGCGGGACGCCGAGCGGCATCTGGCGCTGGCGGCGCGCAGCCGGCACGGCGGGCCGCCCCTGGCGCGGATCACGGGCTGGGCGGCGCAGGCGCTGCGCGCGCGGGCCGCCGGGTCGAGCCGGGGCGTGCTGCAGGCGTGCCGCAGCGGGCTGGCCGTGCTGGACGCCCACCGGATGACGCTCGGTGCCTCGGAGTTGCGGGCCCGCGCCACCGAGCAGGGCGCGGAGCTGGCGGCGATGGCGCAGCGCGCGAGCCTGGACTCCGGCGGGCCGCGCGGGCTGC
Organism: Streptomyces sp. NPDC028635; assembly: GCF_040637635.1. Lineage (NCBI taxonomy): Bacteria > Bacillati > Actinomycetota > Actinomycetes > Kitasatosporales > Streptomycetaceae > Streptomyces > Streptomyces sp. NPDC028635. The sequence goes on from NZ_JBEZWX010000010.1 coordinate 76,055, forward strand.
TGGAGTGGAGCGAGCGCTGGCGGGCGACCGCGCTGAGCGCGCCGCCCACCCGTCCGCCCGCCGATCCGGCGCTGCTGAGCGGTCTGACCGCGTTCCGGGAGATCGCGGCCCGGGCGGAGGAGGCCCGCGCCGAGGGCCGGGCCGTGCCGGCGCTGGAGCGCGAACAGCGGCGGCTGGAGCGGGAGATCCGCTCGCGCACGCTGCATCTGCGCGGGGACGCGCCCGGAGGCGCCGACCGGTTCGACACGGGGCGGCTGCTGGAGCGGCTCGGCGAGGGGCGGCTGGTCGAACTCGCCGTGGTGGACGGGCGGGTGCATGTGCTGCTGGTCGGGCGGGGCCGGGTGCGGCGGTTCACCGCCGGGCTGCTCGCCGAGGCCGAGGCGGAGGCGGAGCATGTGCAGGCGGGGCTGCGCCGGCTCGCGCATCCCGGCGGGCAGGCCCGGCTGCCGGTGCTGCTGGCGGCGGGGCGGCGGCTGGAGGAGCTGCTGCTGGGCGAGGCGGCCCGGCATCTGGGCTCCGGTCCGCTGGTCGTCGTACCGCCGGGGCGGTTGCACCGCGTGCCGTGGGCGGTGCTGCCGTCGCTGAGGGAGCGGGTGGTGAGCGTGTCGCCGTCGGCGAGCAGCTGGCTGCGCGCCCGTGACACCGAGCCGCCGGCGCACGGCCGGCACGTCCTGGTGCGCGGGCCGGGGCTGGCCACCGGTGGGGCCGAGGTGCCGGAGCTCGCCGGGCGGTACGGCACGCCGACGCTGCTGGAGGAGGACGGGGCGCGCACGGCGCGGGTGCTGGCGGAACTGGACGGCGCGGCGCTCGCGCACATCGCCGCGCACGGCGCCTTCCGCGCCGACAGTCCGCTGTTCTCGTCGCTGCGGATGGCCGACGGGCCGCTCATCGTGCACGACTTCGAACGCCTCGCGCGCAGCCCGTACCGGATCATCCTGTCCTGCTGCGACACCGCCCGCTTCGCCTCCGTCGGCGCCGACGAACTGCTCGGTCTGGTCACGGCGTTGCTGCCGCTGGGCACCGCCGGTGTGGTGGCGGCGAGCGCGCCGGTCAACGACGCCGCGGTGGTGCCGCTGATGCTGGCGCTGCACAAGGGGCTCGGCGGCGGCCTGTCCCTGGCTGAGGCGCTGCGCGACGCACGCGCCGCCGTGCCGGACGACGCGCTGCACCAGGCGACGGGCTGGTCGTTCACCGCGTTCGGCGCGGCGTGACGGCGGTGCGGCCAGGGACCGGGAGGCACCGCACCTCCCGGCATGAGCGGCGGGACATCCATCAGGCGGACTGCTGGTCCCGAGGCGGTTCCACCAGCCACGGCAGGGCCTCGCGGTCGCCGGTGCCGAGGCGGGTGTAGGCGCCGTAGAGGTGGTTGCCGACGGTCCGCACGGACAGGGTGAGCCGTTCGGCGATCTGCCGGTTGCTCAGGCCGGCGGCGGCGAGGGTGACGATCTGCCGCTGGCGGGCGGTGAGTTCGCCCAGCACCAGCCCGGTCAGCGCGGGGGTGCGCGCGCCCGGGCAGCGACGGGCGAGGGCGGCGGCCCGGGTGCGTGCGGTGCGGGCGGCGGCCGGGTCGCGGTGCGCGGGGACCGCCTGGGCGTGCGCCTCGGCCGCGAAGAGCAGGAAGCCGCGTTCCGCCAGTTCCTCGGCCACCCGGTCCAGGGCGGGGCCGTCCGCGCGGGCGAGGGCTTCGGCGTGCCGCGCGAAGACACTGCCCGGCGGGAGCAGCCCGAGGGCCCGCTCGGGGGCGCCGAGCCGGACGGCGTCGTAGGCGTCGCCGGGGCCGATCGGTCCGAGCGCAGCGGCCGGCTCCCCGCGTGCGGCGGCCCACCACGCGGACGTGACCCCGTCCGGCACCGGCTCGCCCGACTGGGCAGTGGCGAGCGCCAGTTCGGTACGGCAGTCCGGGTCGTCGGGGCTGAGGCGGGCCCAGGCCGCCGCCTCGCGGAGGGCGCCCTGCAGGCGGGCGAAGCGGGAGCGCAGGGCGGCGTGGGCGGCCGGGACCCCGGCGCCCTCCGTCGCGAGCCAGTCCCCCACCGGGGTGGGCAGCGCGGTGACGTCGTCGGCGTCGAGGCGGCGTTCCAGTGCGGCCGTCTCGGCCTTGAGGGCGAGGGCGAGGTCGTCGGCGGCGGGCGCCAGGCGCCGGGCACGCAACCGGCCCGCGCCGGCCCGCAGCACGGGCCCGTGCAGGGGGTGGGCGAGGCGTACGGTGTCGTGCTCGTCCACGTCGATCAGGCCGGCGGTCTCCAGGCGTTCGAGGGCCGGCAGGTCCAGGGCGCCGGCGTCCAGCGGCAGGGGCTCGGCGAAGGCGAGGCGGTCCAGCGTCTCGCGCTCGGCGGGGCAGGCCCGCTCCAGCGGCGTCGCGGCGTGTTCCCGGACCGCCGCGGTGACCGGCAGCGGGCCCCGCCAGGCCCAGGTGCCGGTCCCGGGCACGGGGGTGAGCCGCCCATGGGCGCGCAGCGCGTCCAGCAGATCGCGCAGCAGCCTCAGGTCGCCGTGGGCGAGCCGGTGCAGCCGGGCCGCGGTCAATGGTTCCGGCGCGCTGCCGGCGCCGCTCGCGAGCAGGGTGGCGGTGTCCTCGGCGGGCAGTGGCGCGAGGGCGAGGCGGGGCAGCAGGTCGCCCGTCCACAGCCGGGCGACGGGGGCCGGTACCGGGTGGCCGTCGGTGAGGAGGACCAGCAGCCGGGTACGGCCGTGCACGGCCAGCTGGTGCACCAGCGCGGCCGAGGCCTCGTCCAGCCACTGGGCGTCGTCGACGAGCAACTGCCGTACACCGGCGAGCCGGCGCATCGCCTCGTGCGGGGAGGCCGCGCCGGGGATCAGCGGGGCGAAGGCGGCGTAGGGCGGCTGCCGGGCGCCGGGGGTGCCGGCGATCCTCGCGCAGCCGGCGGAGCGCACGGCCTCCGCGGCCAGCCGGGTCTTGCCGCAGCCGGCGCCTCCCGTCACCACCAGCCCGGGCCGGCCGCCCGCCAGGGAGCGGCGGACGAGTTCCCTTTCGTCCTCGCGGCCGGTGAACGGCCAGGGCAGCCGCAGGGTGCGCGCGTCGCTTTCGTAGGTCGTCACGACAACAGGAGCGCCCCTGCTCGGTTCTGATACAGGGCGACTTGAGTAGCCCCCGACTCAGGCGGCCGGGCGGCGGCCCCGGGCAGGCTGGGGACACTTCATCCAGCGTGCACGACATCGCATGGACCACAGACCGGCGCCGGGGGAACGCGGCCGGCACGCCATCCTCGGGGGAGGTGACGTGCCGGTCGCGGCCGGTGCTCTCAGGGCGGCAGGAGGCGGGTGAACACGATCCTCGCCGCGCCGGGCCCGTCGTAGTCGTCCTCCACGCGCGCCGCGAAGCCGAGGCTGCGGTGGAAGGCGAGCGAGCCGCTGTTGCCGACCGAGGTGATCGCCTTCAGACGGACCGCGCCCTGGCCGCGGGCCGCTTCGGTGAACGCCTCGTACAGCCGGCGGCCGAGGCCCGTGCCGCGGCTGTCGTCGCGGGTGGCGATCAGATGGACGTAGCCGGTGCGGTCCGGGGTGACGAAACCCACGAGGTACCCGCGGATGCCGTCGTCCGCGCGGGCCACCAGGCAGGTGGCGCCGAACTCCTGGACGAACACCGGCTGGTGCAGGGCGCGCAGGTCGCGCTCGCCCCAGTAGCGGGGGTGGTCCGCCACCACCTGGTGCAGGTCCCGCACCGTGGCCCGGGTGATGTCGAGTGTCATGGGCCGATCATGGCACCCGGGCGCCGGTGGGCGGTGCGGACCTCAGGAAGCCGCCCGCTCGCCCCGCACCGCGTCGTCGGGGTGGGCGAGGCCCAGGTGGTCGCGCAGGGTGGTGCCCTCGTAGTCGGTGCGGAAGACGCCCTGTTCCTGCAGGAGCGGGACGACGGTGTCGGCGAACTCGTCCAGGCCGCCGGGGGTGATGTGCGGGACGAGGATGAAGCCGTCGGCGGCGTCGGACTGCACGAACTCGTTGATCGCCGCGGCCACGGTGGCGGGTGAGCCGACGAAGCTCTGCCGGTTGCCGGTGTGGATGACGAGGTCGCGGATCGACCAGTGGTTCGCCTCGGCGAGCTCGCGCCATTCGCGGGCGGTGGCCAGCGGGTCGCGGTACATGCGCACCTGGGCGCGGCCGCGGGCGATGTGGTCCTCGCTGACGTCGGGGTCGACGTCGGGCAGCGGGCCGTCCGGGTCGTATCCGGACAGGTCCCGGTTCCAGACGAACTCCAGGTGGCGGATCGCGGTGGCTCCGCTGACCTGCTGCCGGCGCACCTCGCGGGCCGCCTCCTCGGCCTCGGCGTCGCTGTCGCCGAGCACGAAGGTCGCGGCGGGCAGGATCAGCAGCTGGTCGGGGCGGCGGCCGTAACGGGCGAGACGGCGCTTGACGTCCTGGTAGAAGGCCCGGCCGGTGTCCAGGGTGCCGTGGCGGCTGAAGATGGCGTCGGCCTCTGCGGCGGCGAACTCGCGGCCCTCGTCGGAGTCGCCCGCCTGGAAGATCACCGGGCGGCCCTGCGGGGAGCGCGGGACGTTGAAGCGTCCGTGGATGTCGAAGTGCTTGCCCTGGTGCACGAACGCGCCGGCCTTGGCGTCGGACAGGAAGGTGCCGGTGGCCTGGTCGGCGACGATCTCGTCGCCCCGCCAGGAGTCGAACAGTTCGTGCGCGGTGGTGAGGAACTCCCGGGCGCGGCTGTAGCGCTCCTCCTTGGGCAGGAAGCCGCCACGGCGGAAGTTCTCGCCGGTGAAGGCGTCCCAGGAGGTGACGACGTTCCACGCGGAGCGGCCGCCGGAGAGGTGGTCGAGGCTGGCGAACTGACGGGCCACCTCGTAGGGCTCGTTGAAGGTGGAGTTGATCGTGCCGGTCAGCCCGAGGTGCTCGGTGACGGCGGCGAGCGCGGCGAGCACGGTGAAGGTGTCGGGGCGGCCGACGACGTCCAGGTCGTAGATCTTCCCGGCGTGTTCGCGCAGGCGCAGGCCCTCGGCGAGGAACAGGAAGTCGAACTTGGCGCGTTCGGCGGTCTTCGCGAAGTGCACGAAGGAGTCGAACTCGATGTGGCTGCCGGCCTTCGGGTCGCTCCACACGGTGGTGTTGTTGACGCCGGGGAAGTGCGCGGCCAGGTGGATCTGCTTCAGCGGCTTGGTCATGGCGGTGGGTTCTCCTCCGGCTCAGGCGGTCGCGGCGTAGCGGTTGGCGGGGCGGGCGAGGCCCAGCAGGCCGCGCAGGGTGCGGGCCTCGTAGGCGCGGCGGAAGGCGCCACGGCGCTGGAGTTCGGGGACCAGCCCGCGGGTGATGGCCGGCAGGTCGTGCCCGGCGACGGCGGGGCGGAGCCGGAACCCGGACAGACCCGCCTGCTGGAACTCCTGGAGCAGATCGGCGAGTTCGGCCGGGGTCCCGGTGAAGATCAGCGCGTCGCCGGTGTACGGCTCGCCGGCCGCGGCGTCCAGCCGTTCCCGGCGGGCGGCGGCCGCGCCCGGGGTGTCGTCCAGGAAGACGACCAGGTCGGCGAAGACGTGCAGCGGCTGACCGGCCCGCCCGGCGGCCTCCTGCTCGGCACGGATCTCAGCGGTGATCGCGCGGGCCTGCCCGGTGTCGTGCGGGGTGACGTAGCCGACGTCGGCCTGGCGGGCGACGAGCCGGTAGGGGACGCTCCAGTGGGCGAGCGCGGTGACGAGGGGCTGGCCCTGCGGCGGGCGGGGCGTGATGGAGGGGCCCTTGACGCTGAAGTGCCGGCCCTCGAAGTCGATGTAGTGCAGCTTGTCCCGGTCGATGAAGCGCCCCGTGGCCACGTCCCGGATCTCCGCGTCGTCCTCCCAGCTGTCCCACAGCCGGCGCACGACCTCCACGTGGTCGGCGGCCTCGTCGAACAGCTCGGTCACCACGTCCCGCGCGGCCGGGCTGTCGTAGGCGTCGATCCGGGGAACGGTCCGGCGGCCGAAGTGGGCGGCCTCGGTGGGGCGGGCGGAGATCTGCACGCGCAGGCCGGCCCGGCCGCCGCTGACGTAGTCCAGGGTGGCGACGGCCTTGGAGATGTGGAAGGGCTCGGTGTGGGTGGCGACGACGGTCGGCACCAGCCCGATGTGCGAGGTCAGCGGTGCCACACGGGAGGCGATCAGGACGGCGTCGAGCCGGCCGCGTACCTGGTCGGTGCGCTCGTCCGGGTCGAGGAAGTGCGAGGACTGCGGACCGAGGCCGTCCTCGATCGTCACGAAGTCGAGCAGTCCGCGTTCGGCCTCGGCGACGAGGCCGGCCCAGTATCCGGCGGTGAACAGCTCGCGGGGCCGGGCCACCGGCTCGCGCCAGGAGGCGGGATGCCAGCCGGTGCCGTCCAGGGCGACGGCGAGGTGCAGGGGAGCAGCGGGTGTCGAGGACACGAGGGGTGCCTTCCTGGAGGTCGGTGGGGACACGCCGGCCCCGGGGAGCGGCGGGGCACGGGCGTGGCGGAGGCCGCGGGGGGCGGCCGGTGACGGACGGTCCGGGGGGATCGTGAGGCGCCGGTGCGCGGCTCCTGCGCGGGCGCCGTGTCAGGCGCGACAGAGCGCGCCGGCCACGCGCAGCAGATCGATGTGCGCCCGGGTGTGGAGGCGGACGGTGTGCGGGCTGCGGAGCACGGGCGTCACCTCCGGAGGTGCGGGCTTGAGCGGCGGCTGCGGCTGCGGCTGCGGCTGCGCGAGGGTCGTCGTGGGTTCAACACCCGGCCCGGGCGCGGGTGTTCCCGGGCTCAGGAGTTGTCCAGCGGCAGGCCGGGCGGGTTGATCTCCGAGGTGGTGACGGCCTCGTTGGAGAGGTTCCACGCCTTGAGCCACTGCGCGTACTGGCCGTTCCTGATCAGGTGGTTGATGGCGTCGGCGACCGGCTTGGCGAGGCCGCTGCCCTTCTTGGCGGTGGCGGCGATCAGGCCCTGCAGGGTGGCTCCGGCCCCGGAGAAGGTGCCCGCGGTGCGGGTGGCCTGCGGGGTCCTCGCGGTCTGGGTGACGTGGTAGGCGATGCCCGGGTTGGGGCCGAAGTAGGCGTCGATCTTGCCGCTGCTCAGGGCCAGGTAGGTGCTGTTGTGGTCCTGGTAGTACTTGACGGTGAGCTTCTTGCCCTCACCTGCGAGCTTCTTCTTCCACTCCAGCAGGATCCGCTCCTGGTTGGTGCCGCTGCCGACGGCGACGGTCTTTCCGGCGAGGGCGCGGTAGTCGCCGTCGAAGGTCCAGGTGTCGGACTTGGGGACCTCGAAGGCGAGGTTGTCCTGCCGGTAGGAGGCGAACTCGTACTTGCGCTTGCGTTCCTCGGTGTCGGTGACGTTGGAGAACAGGACGTCGGACTTGCCGCTGTCGAGGCCGACGAACATGTTCTCCCAGGTCGCGTTGCGCACGTCGGGCTCGAGGCCGAGGACCGCGGCGACCAGCCGGCCGAGGTCGGGTTCGGCACCGGTGAGGGTCTTCTGGTCGCCGCCGACGTAGGCCAGCGGCGGGAAGCCGGACGGCAGGGCCCCGACGCCGATGCGCAGAGTGCCGCGCTTTCTGATCGCCGCGGGCACCTCGGCGCTGAGGGACTTCACCTCGCTCACCTTCACCGCGGTCTCCCGGGCTGCGCCGTTGGACAGCCGTCCCACGGTCACCGTCCCGGCGGCGGCGCCGCCGGCCGTGGTCGCGGCCTCGCTGTCCCCGCCGCAGGCGGCGAGCGAGCCGGCGAGGAGCGCGGCGGCGGTGGCGGCGGTCAGGCCGCGCAGCAGGTGGCGTCGGGTGGCGTGGATGCTCATGGCTGTCCTTGTGGCTGGGTGAACGGGATGCGGGGAAGAAGGGGACGACGGCAGACCGGTCATACGGCGGTCTCGTGGCGGACGCGGGTCCGCAGACCGGTGAACCCGGCGCGCAGGCGCTGCAGCGGGGTCGGCGGAAGGGAGCGGGCGGCGCCACGGGCGTAGTGGCGTTCGACGTAGAACTGCACGACGGAGATCGCGCTGGTGAGCAGCAGATACCAGACGGTGACGACCAGCAGCAGCGGCACGATGTCGCCGGGGTAGGTGGAGCCCATGGTCTGCGCGGCGCCGAACAGGTCGAGCAGGGAGACGTAGAAGACCAGCGAGGTGCTCTTGACGAGGCCGATCAGCTGGTTGACGTAGTTCGGGATGATGGAGCGCAGCGCCTGCGGCAGCGTGATCCGGGTGAACTGGCGGCTGCGGGGCAGGCCGAGGGCCGCGGCCGCGTCGTGCTGGCCCTGGTCGACGGAGAGGATGCCGCCGCGGACCACCTCGGCGGCGTAGGCGGCCTCGTTGAGGCTGAGGCCGACGACGGCGACGACCATGTCGGTGGCCAGCCGCGACTCGTCGAAGGTGAGGAAGGCCGGCCCGAAGGGGACGCCGAGGCTGAGGGTCTTGTACAGGGCGGAGAAGTTGTACAGGAACAGCAGGACGACGATGAGCGGAACGGACCGCAGCGCCCAGACGTACGTCCAGCTGACCAGGCGCAGCACCGGGCTGCGGGAGAGCCGGGCGAGCGCCAGCAGGATCCCGCCGACGAGGCCGAGGACCGCGCTGTAGGCGGTGACCTCGAGGGTGATGCCGAGGCCGTCGAGGATGGTGGGACGGGAGAACCAGTACGCGAAGCGGTCCCACTGGTAGAAGGTGTTGGTGGCCAGTCCGTGCACGAACTGCGCGAGCAGGACGAGCACGACGGCCGTGGCGATCCAGCGTCCGGGATGCCGCAACGGCACGACGCGTGGCGGGGGTTGTGTGTCCGGCGGCGTGTCGGTGGCCGGGGGCGCGGCGAGGGAGACGGCGACGCCTCGGGGTTGGCTCATGGTGGGCTCCGGCGGGGAGTCTGCGGCGCCCCTCGGCCGTGGTGGGCCGCGCGCGCCCGCGTCCGGGCAGCGCGGGGCGGCTGCCGGGCGGACGGGGCGGGGCGCGGGGAAACGCACGGGACCGGGGGCTCGGGCGGGCGGCGGCACGCCGCGGGTGCGGGGTGCGGCGAAGGAGCGCGGGGCGGACGGCTGAGAGGTCAGCCCCGGCAGCGGGCTCGGCCCGGTGCGGTACACAGTGCGCTGTTGACGCGCAGGAGATCGACGGCGCGGTCGGCGACCAGCGGGTTCGCGTACGGCCGCACGCAGCCCGCGGCGCGGCGGGCCGCCGTGCTGGGAGCTGCGTGCATCACGTCACCGTCACTGTTCCGGCCCCGCGGGGCCTCGCGCTTACCGAACGTCATCCGGTCCGGTCGTCACCTGGGGCACCCCACCGCGGAGCGAGGGTTGCCGGTCAGCCAGCCAGGGCTTGTCGCTGACACTCATGACCGTTCTGAGCCGCTATTCAAGACAGTCGCCCCGGCGGCTGTCAACGGCCGTCCGTCTGCTGGGACCTGGCGTGACGGGCCCAGTCGAGGATCTGTACGGCGGACCCGGCGGCCTCCAGTCCGCGGCAACGGGCCTGGTGGCGCCGGGCGATGCCGTCGAGGTCGAGGTGGGCGCCGAAGGCCGGGCGGGCGGTCAGGCGGCGGGCGTGGGCCCACAGGGCGGCGTGGCCGGCGACGCGCTGCACCGCGGCGGCGTCCAGGTGATGCCGGTGCACGGTGTCGAGTTGCACCAGCGCGACCCACAATTCGACGTCCGCCGCGGTGAGTCGGCCACCGAGGAGGTACCTCTGCCCGGCCAGCAGCCGCTCGGCGTCGTCCAGCGCGGTCAGCAGGGTGCGCAGGGCCGCCGCCCGCTCGGCGGGGCCGGCGGTGGCGGATCCGGCGCGCTGGGCGGCCTCCTCGATACCGTCGGAGCACAGCCGCTCCACGGCCTCGATCCCGGGGGCGGCGGCGCGGGGGTAGAGCGCGGGGTGGCCGGAGGCGAAGTGCCGGTCGAGGTCGCGCATGATGTCGCGGGCGTGCGTGCTGACGATCCGCCCGGACCAGTCGTCGCTGAGCACGGGGGCGAGGGCCGGGCCCGGGTAGCGGTGGGCGCTGGCCTCGTAGAGCGGGCGCAGTGCGGCGTGACCGCCGTCCGGGCAGTCCGGGACCGCGGGCAGGAAGGTGACCGGACAGCTCTCGTCGAGCCCGAGCAGGCTGTGTGTGACGGCGATGCGCAGTCCGTCGGGGCCGGCGGTCGACACGTGCAGCCGGTAGCGGCGGGGCACGGCGTAGTGCCCACTGCGCGCGTCCCGCCCGATCCGCCCACGGAAGGCGGACGCGGACGGCGCGGAGAGATGGGCGGCGAGCGGTGCGATGGACATGGGTCTCCCGGGGGTCGGGCGCGCGGAGGCGCGCGGGGGTGCCGGCGGTGGGTGCGGGGGCGGTCGCCCGTGTGGGGCGACGGTGACCGGTGCGGCCAGGCGGGTGGCTCCGTGAACGGCGGCGTGGAGGGCAGGGGGTGTCGGCCGCCGGCGCGAGGCGCCGCGCGAACGGCGCGGACCGGGCGTGTGCCGGCCGCCGCCACTGTGGGGCACGAGGAGGGCCATGGGGCCGGGCCCAGGCGCAGGCCAGGCCCTGGGCTCAGGCGGCGGGACCGATGGCGCTGCAGACGCGCAGCAGGTCGATGTGACGGCGGGAGGTGAGCAGGGGCGACCGGCTCGCTCGGGCGTGGGCCGGGAGCGGTGCGCGAGTCCTCATACCATTCCCTACCTGTTCACTAGGATTCCCTGTTCTGGAGTGTCGATCGGTCACCGTTCGCCGTCAAGGGGGCGTCCACTGGTTGGTCGGGCCGCACGCGCCGCCGGCGCTCTCCGTCCCTGCCGCCCGTCACATGATCCGCGGCCCGTGACGGCATTGTCCGGAGTCCGTGACACAGCACGTTCCGGTGGTGCGGCGTGAGCTGAGGCGCTGTTACGTTCCCGACCTGTGTGCGGCCGACGCGGCCGCCCGTGACCAGGGGGGACGTCCCGACATGACCGTTCATCGCCTCAGACCCGCCGTCATCGCGTTCGCCGCCGCCGGGCTGGCCGCCGTGCTGACCGGCTGTCAGGGGGGCCACTCCCCCGCCGGCGCCGAGGGTTCGCCGAGCGCCGCCGCCACGGCAAGCCGGACGTCCGGCACGTCCGGCACCTCCGGCGGCGGGGCCGCGTCGGGCGGCGGGGGAACGGGCGGCGCCGGCTCCACGGCGGCGCCGGCAGGATCGGGCGGCGCCGGTTCCACGGCGACCGCCGCACCGGGTGCGGCCGGCGCGGGAGCGGCCAAGGCCAAGCCCGCCTCCAAGGCCTCCGGCCCGGCGAAGAGCACGGCACCGGCCGCCGACTGCGCCGGCAAGGCGCCGGACCCGGACCATGTCGACCCCGACGAGATCGCCGTCTATCGTGTCGAGGAACTCCCCGCGAGCACCGGGAAGGTGAACCTCGTCATTCAGCACGGGGCCTGGGGATGCCCCGGCGGGGACTCCGACGGGGCGCCGTTCGTCGTCACCGGCGAGGACAGCCGCTGGGCCCTCGACCAGGCCGCGTACGTCACCGCCACCAACCCCGTCGTCGCGGGCAGCGGGAACCAGCGCATCGGCGTGCAGGAGCTCGTCGACTGGATCAAGGCGCACCCCGACTCCGGCCTGGTGTTCAAGTACGCGACCGGTGACGACGGCGCCATCCACAGCCTGGAGCAGGTCTACATGCCGTGAAACGGTCGAGGGCCGGTTGCGGAATCCTCCGCAACCGGCCCTCGACCTGCGACTTTGGAGCTTCGCTCCCGTCGGGACGACAGGATTTGAACCTGCGACCCCTTGCAGTGGTTCAGCAAGGCAGCGGCGCTAGGCCATCAGGATGCACAACGCGAGGTCAACATGGCGCATCCCGCGACCCTGCGTGCTCTGCAGCACAGAGAGGGTGAGCATCGCGACTGAGCTCACACTTATGGAGTGAGCCTGAGAGCGGGCGATCAGCAATCGCCTACCGCCAGACATACGCTGCAGCCCGCGTCCACCTGAACTGGGCCGTCCGTTCAAGACGGACAAGCTACGTCGCGAAGCACGGAAGCTGATTGAGGCAGCAGGCGTATGCAGGGCCCGCCTCTACGACACGCAGACGCATGTCTGTCGTGAATGGCCAACAACGGAGTGCCGGACACTGTGGTCTCGGCATGGGCCAGGCACAGTGACCTGTCCTCCAACAAGCGGCGGTACGTGCACCACGATACGAAGAGTCTGAAGGCCGGCTCCGACAAGCACAGGGAGCTGCCAGCTGATGGCATATGATCCTTTCACGGCTGGCGTCAGATATCAGCCAGATTTGGCCCGCCTCGTACTGAGACATGCCCTGGGCTGCGACACTCTGTGGCTGCGGCGGGCAGTCCGTCGCACAGACGGTTTCGGGGGTGTGCCGGTGGCAGGGCGTCCTGGTCAGTACTACCGGGCCGGTCACTGGGTGAACCGGTCTACGGGTAAGGGCAAGTCAGCGAAGAAGTCGGCAACGGGCATCGTTGTGGTTGGACTGCTGATAGTGGGCGCCTGGATGGGCCTCTTCTCCCACGGCTCGGATGCCCAAGGAACAACGCCCCAACATCCGTCGACAGTCTCTCCTTCTCCGGGCCGCTGATTCAGGTCATCTCACCGGCTACCTGGCTTCTTTCTGATCAATCTCGTCCGCCACCTTCGGCGCGTGGACGGGGTTGGCGGCTGGCTGGGTGTGGTCGATTCAGCTTGCTCCAACAGACGCAGCCGCTGCCAGGCGGCTTCCCATGCAGCGACGTGCTCTTCAGGGAGACCGCAGGCTCGCAGATAGATACATGTCGTTTTCCACGACCTAGGCATGGTTGTCCGATTGAGCAGCGCACTGATGGTTTTGGGGGACACGGGCGGCGTGGCTCGCTGACTCACTTCCAGGATCGTCCAGCCATTGACTGCCCTGACATGAGCCAGCGCTTCGATGAAGGCTCGCGACGCATGGCAGTTAGCTGGCTCGGGCCATACTGCCTCTGTGGCCCGCTGTGCTCGGGTAGCAGCAGGATCGAAGGCGACGTTGTTCGCAAGGATGATCCGCCCTGCGGTGTTGCGTGCGCGCCTTTGCGGAATGGGTCGTCCACGTGTCCCAAGTTCTCGCCTGAGCTGCTGGTAGATGGCGTCCAGGTCCAACTCACGAGCGGGACCCGGGATGCCCTCGCGGACAAGGCGTAGGAGCTCTCCAGTGAAGGCTGTGTGCGTTTCGCCAGGTGGTGCCAGGGCGACGCCATTCTCCGGCGAGGCCGCCAGCAGGTAGCTCCCGTCGACCTCCGCCTGGTCGGCCAGAAGATCGTGTCCACTCATCGTTCCGAGGGCTCGACCACTCATACAGCAATCGAGGACGATCACGTGCCGCTGGGCTGGCGAATCCATAAGGATTTCGCGGAGTGCCTGGTACGGGACTCCCGTGTGGCTGCGGCCGTGGACCGAACCTGGCAAACCGAGGAAGAGGTCGCCCCGGCCGTCGATAAGGCCGTGCCCCGCGAAGTACACCAGGAGCGTGTCCTTGGCCTCAGCGGCCGCATGGCATATCGGGTCGAGCAAGTCGTGGGAGGTACTCGGTTCGGCCACGACGATGCAGTGCTCGGCGGGCAACTCCCAGGAGAGCGGGCTCATCAGGGCATCCGCAAGATCCCTGAGATTGTTCGCCACGGCCGGCAGCGACTCAAGCTTCGAGTAGGAACTGACGCCTGCAACAACAGCCCGCGAGAGGGCTGGGTCGGGTAGTGCACTCATGACGGCGAGGAGGTCTCGTCCGTTGGCTCCAATGCGTCAACCAGCCGACGGACTTCTTCTTCGGTCGCCTCCGTCAGACTGATCTCTACATCGCCTCGCCGAATGATGATCTTCGGAGGCTGTGGACGGGTCTGCTGCCAGGTCACGAGTGAGAGAGCGAAGGATGCCGCACTCCACCCGTTGCTAGTGATCAAGCCAAGGCTATCGATAAGGCCACCCATGGACCCGGGTGCCGCAGCCTGTGTGCACAACGAAACCGTAGCCGCCCGTCGGACGGTCGGCTCCTGACGCAACCACCCGTCAAGCGACCGGAGCTCCTCTTCTTGGCGCCCGCTCTCGATCCGGATCACAACGTGCATTCGTCCCCCTGACCGTGGTCGCGATGAACCTGACACAGCGGCATCCTGCCCCCTGAGCAGCGCCGACCACCTTCACAATCGGACACTTTGGCTGATGACTTACGATGATGGCTGATCACCGTCAGGGCTTGTGACCAAACGTGACACGGGACTCCAGAAAATGATCAAGGGTCCCACCTCACGTTGTGAAGCAGAACCCTTTGACCTGCGACTTTGGAGCTTCGCTCCCGTCGGGACGACAGGATTTGAACCTGCGACCCCTTGACCCCCAGTCAAGTGCGCTACCAAGCTGCGCCACGTCCCGGTGCGTCGCACGCGGTGGACCGCGTGATCACGCAGGTAAACCCTACCCCACCCGCGCGGGTGCTCCGGCCGGGCGGGGCCGGGCGCGCCGGTCAGCCCGCGCCGGTGTACGCCGCCGTCGTACGGTCGGCGGCCTCGCGGGCCCGGCGCTCGTCCTCACCGCTCGCCACGTTCGCGGCGTACCAGGCCTCGCTGCTCTCGGCGTAGAAGCGGCGGCCCTCCTCGGAGGTCATCCAGGCCATGCCCTCGGCCGGGGCGACGCTCTCGCCGGTCCGCAGGTGCACGGTGAGGCCCACGAGCATCCCGTCCCAGCCGACTCCGACCGCGCCGGGCCCGAACTCGGCCCACTTGGTGTCGTCGACGTGGGCGATGTGGTCCAGCTCGAAGCGGGTCCGCCCCTCCCCCTCCGGCCTCAGCCGCAGCTCGATCCAGCTGACCTCGCCGCCGTACTCCCAGGTCGCGGTGAACCCCTTGGGTGCCTCGCAGCGCTCGATCGTGCCGCCGGCCTGACCCTGCAGCTGGTAGCGGCCGCCCTCGCGCAGGTCTCCCTCGACCGGCAGGAACCAGCGGGGGATGCGTTCGGGGTTGGTGCACGCGTCCCAGAGGTCCTCGAGCGGGACGTCGTAGGTGCGGCTCACGGTCACCACGCGGGCCTCGCCCGCCTTGAAGTCGCGGCGGCCGACCGTGCGGCGCACGCTGCTGATCTGGTGGGTCACGTCGATCACGGGGTGCTCCTCGGGGTTTCGTCGGTGCCGCCCAGCCGGCGTTCGCGGCGGCCGCGGGCGAGTTCGGTGGCCAGGGCGTCCAGGTGCGGGGTCCAGAACCGCCGGAAGCGGTCCAGCCAGGCGTCGATGTCCCGCAGGGGCCCCGAGTCGACGGCGTACAGCCGCCGGGCGCCCTCGGCACGGACCGTGGCGAAGCCGCTCTCCCGCAGCACCTTCAGATGCTGGGAGACGCCGGGCTGCGATATCCCGAACTCCGCCCGCACGACGTCGGCGACCGCA
Source organism: Streptomyces sp. NPDC028635 (assembly GCF_040637635.1). Taxonomy (NCBI): domain Bacteria; kingdom Bacillati; phylum Actinomycetota; class Actinomycetes; order Kitasatosporales; family Streptomycetaceae; genus Streptomyces; species Streptomyces sp. NPDC028635. The sequence goes on from NZ_JBEZWX010000010.1 coordinate 91,314, forward strand.
CCGGCGGTCATCTCACCGTCGGCCAGCAGCTCCAGTATGCGGCGGCGCACGGGGTCGGCGAGGACGTCGAAGGCATGCACGACGCCATATTATCAGTCTCAACTTATATAAGACAGCAGTGATGAATTTGCCCTGGGCCGGGCGTCCGGCGGCTCCGGTGCGCACACGGCGAGGGCCGGACCTCAGCGCCCATGCTGCGGTCCGGCCCTCGTCAGGTCCGTCGGCTACCTGACGCTCGCCCGGCGTGGCGTGGCGCCGTCCAGATGGACGACCACGCTGCTGAAGAACCGCTGGACGGCGTCGTCGACGCTGCGGATGAAGCCGGACTCCGCGTTGCCCCGGCCGCTCCCCATCCCCTTGAACAGCGACAGCCGGAAACCCGTGATGCGCACACGGCTGTCCTTCGGCAGCATGTCGCCAGGCTCGGGGCGCAGCCGCTCCAACGTGCCCCGCGGTCCGCCGGCCTCCCCGTCGACCAGCGTTTCGACATGCAGGTCCGCCGGCGCCTCGGCCAGCCGCCGCACCAGCCGCTTGGCCCAGGACAGCGGGTAGCCCTGCTCGGGTGCGGGGATCTCCATGGCGGTGCGCAGCTTGCCGGTGCGCAGGTCCGCGCCGATCGCGAGGACCCCGGGCGTGCCCTCGATCCGCAGCTCGGCGTGCAGCCGGCCGTCCCGGCACAGCTGGTCGGCCAGCTCGCCACGCCGGGCCTGTGGGTCCGTGCCACGTCGGGTGCGCTGCACGGGGAGCACCTTCTGGCCGAGTTCACCGCCGAGCCGCAGGCAGACCTGGCGGATCAGCCGCTCCCAGCTCTCCACCACCTCCAGCGCCCGGGGGTCGCCCTGGCACAGCGTCTCGTCGTCGATGCCGTTGCGCACCGGGACCCACGCCGACCCCATGTTCTGGAACCCGTGGCAGCCGGAGTTCTCGTGCTGGAGGTAGTGCAGCAGTTCCTGGAGCAGCCAGGCGTGCGCGGCATTGCCCACGCCCTCGTGCCGCAGGAGCATCTGCGCCTGGTGCGCCACCTCGGCCCAGGACAGGTGCCACAGGGCGACCTTGTGCTTGCGGCGACCGTCGATCTTGACGTCGACGAGCGGGGTGCCCTCCAGGGCCACGTCGTTGGAGAGCGTGATCACCGCCTCGTAGCGGCGGCGCGCCGCGATGTCCATGTACGCCTGGACCTGTTCGGCCTTCAGGGGGTTGCCGTTGGTCTTCGTCTCGACCAGCGCGGTCCACAGCTTCCCCGCCCGCTCCACCCGGATGACCCCGTCCGGACGCCGCGGGGTGTCGCCGTGCGGCAGGGAGACCTCGGTGAAGGTCTCCATGCGCCCGGCCGGGGCGCCGAACGCCGCGGTGAGCCTGCGGCCGAACTCCGGCACCTGGGCCATCACCGACAGCAGGACCGAGGTGGCGCGCATCTCGCGGTCCCGGTCGCTCTTGAGGGCCGACACCGGGAAGAGCCGGGCCTGCCTCCAGGAGTCGTTCTCGGCGAGCGTCTTCACCGCCACCTTGGGCAGGGTGATCTTCTTCTTCGCCGTGCGCGGCCGGGCGGACGACTTCCTGGGTGCCGGATCGTCGGCGGGCGGCCGAGGCGCCGGCACCGCCTCCAGCGTCGCCTGCGGGGATGGCACCGCCACCGGGTCCCCTCCCTCGTCGTCACGCGTGTCCTCCAGCACCGCGACCGCCGCGTCGGTGTCCGTCTCCTCCGCGTCGTCCACGTCGACGCCGAAGTCGGTGGCCAGACCGGCGAGCCCGCTGTCGTAGCCCTGGCCGACGGCCCTGAACTTCCATTCCGTACCGCGCCGGTACAGCTCACCGAAGATGACGGCGCCGACCGAGTCCGCGTCGTCGATGGTGAAGCGCAGAAGGTTCTCACCGGAGGAGTCGGCCAACGTCACCCGGACATCGTCCAGTTCCCCGAACCGGGCCCCCCGGTACCGGCTCGCGGCGACGACGATCCGCTCGATGCCGGACGGTACGGCGGTCAGGTCGAAGCTGATGCGGTCCTCGCTCCCGTTCTCCGTGGGCGTCTTGCCGAGCAACTGCACACTTCCGTCGGCCGCCACCGGATTGTTGTAGAAGTAGAAGTCCGCGTCGCTGCGCACCTTGCCGTTCGCGTCCAGCAGCAGCACGGAGACGTCCGCGTCCCCCTCCCCGGTCGGACTGGCCCAGCCCAGCGCGACGATCACGGAGCCGACGTCCTCGCTCAGGGCCGCCAGCGACACGTTGGCACCCTTGATCATTTCTTGCACGAAACCCCCCAACCACCGCGCGTTCCCGGCGCGCGGACATCCCCTGCCCTACGGGCCCATCGGGCGACACTGTGTGACATGCCGCAGGCAGAAGACTGTAATACCCATGCACCCGGCTAGGGGCGCTCCTCGGCGAACGGGCCGGGCGACGGCCGGCCTCACTTGATGATCGCGTTCGCGACGACCACCACGCAGCCCAGCAGTGCGTCCACCGCTCCGACGGCCAGCGCGGTGGGCCAGCCCCGGTGGGACGAGCGGGCCGTGGTCAGGCCCAGGATGAACAGCAGGGCGATGTTGAGGGAGAACGCCGGGTATTCGACGCCGTCGGGGGGCCACCAGCCCCAGCCGGCTCCGGCGAGGATCAGGACCGTCGGCAGGACGGCCGTGACCAGGGGCCACTCGTCGGCGAGGGCGCGCAGGGCGTCCCAGCGGCGGTGCGGGCCGCGCTCGGCGATGTAGTGGGCGTAGCCGTGGGCCAGCGCCGAGGCGAGAGCGGTGACCAGCAGCCACAGCGCGTCGTAGCGGCGGCTGTGCGCGGAGGAGTGCCCGTACTGGGTGAGGGCCGCGACCATGGAACTGGCGAGGACGGCGCCGTAGACGCCGCCGAAGAGGATCATCTCGCGCGGGTCGTGGCCGCCCGGCGCGGAGGCCGTGGGCGGGGAGTCGGAGTCGGCCATGCCCTCACGATCACCCGGGCCGGGGGTGCCTGCCACTTGCGACGATGTGTCGGTCCAGCCGGGGTGAACACGCACACTGTGTCCAGCGCCGCCGTGGGAGCGGTCCGGTTAGGGTCGCCGCATGATCCACTCCTTCGCGCTGCACGTCCCGGACGCCGACCTCGTCCCGGAGCCGCTCGACGCCGCCCAGATCGTCTCCGGTTCACCCGAGGTGACCGGGAAGGTGGTGTGGGAGTCCGAGGACGGACGCCAGGTCCGCGGCATCTGGCAGATCACGCCGGGTGTCGTCACCGACACGGAGGCCGACGAGATGTTCGTCGTCCTCAGCGGGTCGGCCACCGTCGAGGTCGAGGACGGCCCGACCCTGCACGTCGGCCCGGGCGACATGGCGGTGCTGCGCGAGGGCGACCGCACGACGTGGACGGTGCACGAGACCCTGCGCAAGGTGTACGCGATCAATCTCTGAGGGCAGCCGCGAGCCGTTATGCTCCTCCCTCTTCAAGATCGAAGACTGAGCGAGGGGGGCCCGATGAGGATCACGAGCGGCTTGATGGCGAAAGCACTGGGCGGGCTGGCGGTGCTGGCGACCCTGGGCACCGCGGTGTCGCCCGCGAGCGCGGCGGAGCCGAAGAACCTCCAGGTCATGTCCTGGAACATGTGCGGCAGCCAGCGCGACACATGGAACTGCGCGGGGACCGGTACGCCGGAGCAGAAGACGGACGTGGTCAAGTACCACGTCGATCACGACTACGTTCAGGCCGTGCTGCTCCAGGAGGTGTGCGAGGACGACCTGACCCTGCTGATGGGCAAGCTGGGCGCGGGGTGGAGCAAGAGCTTCGCGCCCTACAAGTGGTCGCAGGACGGCGTGACCTGGAACAGCCGGTGCGGCAACGACGGCCCCGGCGACCGCGCGGACCGGATCGGCACGGCCATCGTGGTCAAGGCGGGGATGACCGACGCCACGACCTACCCCCTCACCCAGCCGTGGACCGGGCTGAACCAGCCCTTCCAGTGCGCCACCGCGACCTGGTGGAACGTCAGACTGTGCGCGGTGCACCTGTCGCGCCCCGGTGTGAACCCGGACCACCCGGACTGGGACTACCGCGATGACCAGCTCAAGGACATCAAGGCCGTCACGGCGGGCTTCCCGAAGGTGGTCTTCGGCGGTGACTTCAACAGCCTGCCGCCGGATCAGCCGGGCAACACGGACGCGTGGATCTGGCCCGCCGACTTGTACTCGCAGGGGCCCGGCACCGTCGGCTACATGGAGTGCGACCAGGACGGCGCCACCCGCACGGGACGCCCCACGCACGACGGCGGATGGAAGATCGACTACGTGTTCAGCAGCGAGCCGCGCCGCTGGTGCGCCGTCGCCGACTCCGTCTACTCCGACCATCATGTGGTGATCGAGAGCGTGAGCGTGGTCTGACCCCGGCAGGAGGCCCCGCGGTTCGTCCGGATCATCCCGGCGCCGCGGTGCCCGGCGCCGCCTCGGCGTACGGGCGTCCCGTCGTCCCGCGTACCTCCAGGGCCGGCGTGGTCAGGTGGACCCGGCCCGCTCCCCCCGGGTCCTCGAACCGTTGCAGCAGGCAACGCGCCGCGCGGCGGCCCAGCTCGTGGCCGGCGTTGTCGACCGTGGTGAGCCACAGGTGCCGGAGCCGGGAGATGCTCGTGTTGTCGTAGCCGGCCACGGAGACGTCGTGCGGCACCTTCAGGCCCAGCTCCGCTGCCGCCGTCAGCACGCCGACCGCCGTCATGTCGTTGACCGCGAAGACCGCCGTGGGCCGGTCGGGGCGGCTGAGCAGGCGCACCGCGGCCCGGTAGCCGCCCTCTTCCGTCAGGTCCCCGGGCTCGACCCGCTGCTCGAGCCCGCGCGCGGCGAGCGCGGACGCGTAGCCCTCCCGGCGCAGCTCACCCACCGCGCCGTGCCCGCCGACATGGGCGATGCGGCGGTGGCCGAGCCCGATCAGGTGCTCCACGACGAGCCGGGCGCCCCGCTCGTCGTCGCCCGCGACGACGTCCACGCCCGGCAGTGCCGGTTCCCGCGCCCCGGCGACCACCACCGGGAGCCGTTCGGCGACCCGTGCGAGCCCGGCCGGGTCGGGCAGCGTACCGACCACGACCAGGCCGTCGGCCCCGAGGTCCAGGAAGGGTTCGGCGAGATCGTGGCCCGCGCGGCGGCCCAGGCGGGCGTCGGCGAGCAGCGTGTGCAGGCCGGCCGCGTGCAGCGGGGGGCCGAGACCGTCGAGCAGTTCCACGAACCACGGGTTGCGCAGGTCGTGCAGGAGCACCCCGACGGTGCGGGAGCGTCGCTCGCTCAGGGTGCGGGCCGCCGCGTTGGGCCGGTAGCCGAGGTCACGCACCGCCCGCAGCACCGCGTCGCGCTTCTCGGCGCGCACCTGGGCGGAGCCGCGCAGCACGAGGGAGACCAGCGACTTGGACACCCCGGCGCGCTCGGCCACGTCACGGATCGTCGGCTGCCTCATGGTGTGGACCGTTCCACGAAGCGGTGTCGATGTCAAAGTGCTTGACAGCAGGGGTGACTCCGCCCAGGGTGGCGTGAGACAGCGTTGGAACGGTCCAAGTCGACGGAGGGCTGCTATGGCACGCACGCTCGGGGTGGCCGTCGTCGGGTTCGGCTGGATGGGGCGGGTGCACACCCAGGCGTACGCGCGCGTGCTGCACCACTTCCCCCTCCTCGGCCTGCGGCCGCGCCTGGTCACCGTGGCCGAAGAGGTGCCGGGGCGGGCGGAGGAGGCCGCCGCGCAGTTCGGCTTCGCCTCGACGACCCGTGACTGGCGTGAGGTCGCCGCCGATCCGCGGGTGGAGGCGGTCAGCGTGACCGCGCCGAACTTCCTGCACCGTGAGATCGGCGTCGCCATGGCCGAGGCGGGCAAGCATCTGTGGATCGAGAAGCCGGTCGGCCTGGGCGGCGACGACGCCCGCGCGGTCGCCGGTGCGGCCGCCGAGGCGGGGGTGCAGGGCACGGTCGGCTTCAACTACCGCAACGCCCCGGCCGTCGAGGCCGCACGTGAACTGATCGTCTCCGGGGAACTGGGCGCGGTCACGCATGTCCGCATCCGGTTGTTCAGCGACTACGCCGCCCATCCCGAGGGTGCGCTCACCTGGCGCTACGAGCGCGAGCGCGGCGGCAGCGGGGTGCTCGGCGACCTCGCCTCGCACGGCGCCGACCTCGCCCGTCACCTGCTCGGCGACATCGCCGCCCTGACCGCCGACACCGCGATCTTCCTGCCCGAGCGGGCCCGGCCCACCGGTGCCACCGCCGGCCACGCGCGCGCCGCGGGCGGCGCACTCGGCCCGGTGGAGAACGAGGACTACGTCAGCTGTCTGCTGCGCTTCGCCTCCGGCGCCCGTGGCGTGCTGGAGGCCTGCCGCGTCTCCGTCGGCGAGCAGAACGCCTACGGCTTCGAGGTGCACGGCACCAAGGGCGCCGTCTTCTGGGACTTCCGGCGGATGAACGAGCTGGGCGTCAGCCGCGGGACGGCCTACCAGGACCAGCCGGTGAGCACGGTGTACGTGGGCCCGGGCGCCGGCGAGTACGGCGCGTTCCAGCCCGGCGCGGCCAACGCCATGGGGTACGACGACCTGAAGGTCATCGAGTGCCACCGCTTCCTGCGCTCGATCGCCGAGGGCACCCCGCACGGGGCGACCCTCGCGGACGCCGTGCACAGCGCGACCGTGCTGGACGCGATGGCACGCTCCGCCGAGACCGGGGCGTGGGTCACGCTCCAGCGGTGACCGCCTCACTCCGGCCGGGAACGCGACACGCGGCGGTGGACGCGCCCCATTCCGGCCCGGGGCGTCACACGCGGCGGTGGACGCCGCACTCCGGCCTGGAACGCCACCCGCAGCGGTGGACGCCGCACTCCGGCAGTGCACGCCGCGCTCCGGCGGGCCGTCACGCTTCCCGGGTGAGTGCCCGCAGCCGTCGTACGCCGTCGGCGAGGGCGTCGGCGACATCGCGCGGCGGCCTGTCCGCACCGCCCGGGACGGTGGTGCGCGCGAGCAGCGGCAGCTCCACCTGCACGCCGGGCCCGCCGGCCATGTTCACCGGGTTGCGGGGGTGGACGCCCCGCAGGGCCGCCGGGATCAGTGCCAGGTCGGTGACCGGCTCGAACCGGGGCCGCAGCGCCTGGAGTCCGCCCGCCATGAGGTGCGCCGCGCTCCGGTCGGCGCCGCCGAGGAAGATCGCGCGGGGCGCGGCGGGCCGCAGATGCCCGTGCAGGGACACGACGACATCGGCGCGGGCGAGGAAGTCGCGCAGCAGGCCGCACGGGGCGGCCGCCATCCGTGCCGAGGTGATGTGCACCGGCTCCCCGGCGTTCTGCCGGAACACCAGCCGCGCGGCCCCGCACCGCTCCGCCAGTTCGTCCGCGAGTTCACCGGTGCCGCCCTCGACGCTGGCGTGCAGTGCGAGCAGGCCGATGCCGTCGCCCGGGGTGAGCGTGACCGTGAAGTCGACGCCCTCGATCGTGACCCGCTCGCTCCGCGTGCGCCCCGTGCCGGTCATCGGGCGGCCTGCGGCGGCATGTTGAACGGGGTGACGACCTGGATCGCCGACGGCAGGGTGGGCCCGGCCGGCGGGAGCGCGCCGTGCGCCCGCATCACCAGGCGGCACGCCTCGCGCAGGTCCTGGCGCAGGTCGTGGTGGAGGACGGCGGACAGCCGGTGTTCGCGCAGCAGGCGCGTGTTGTCGTGGTCGAGGTCGTGGGCGACGAACACGGCGCACGCGCGGCCGAGGTCGGCGAAGGCCTGGAGCGTGGCGATGTTGCCGCCGCCGATCGAGTACACGGCGCGGATGTCCGGGTCGCGTTCCAGGGCGGCCCGCACGAGGTCGTACTGGGTGGCGTCGAGCCCCTGGCCCTCGGCGATCTCGACGAGGGCGCGACCCGGGTGCCGGGCGCGCATGGCACTGCGGAAACCCATCTCGCGCTCCTCCTCGTTGCGGAAGAAGCCGCTGCTGAGGCTGGTGAGCACGTTGCCGGGCCGCTCGCCGAGCCACTGGCCCGTCAGATAGGCGGCGGTGGCGCCCGCGGCGCGGTTGTCGATGCCGACGTAGCCGAGCCGGGTGCTGGCCGGCAGGTCCGTGGCGAGGGTGATCACGGGGATGCCCGCGGCGGTGAGGCGGCCGACGGCGGCGGTGATCTCGGGAACGTCCGGGGCCTTCAGCAGCACCCCCTGGGAGCCCCTGCGCGCGATCCGGTCCAGGACGCGGACCTGCTCCTCGACCGGCCCGGTCTCGCGGAAGTGGAAGCGGGAGCGCAGCACGGCCGGGTGCAGGGACGGCAGCTCCGCCTCGAGGGCGGCGCGCACGGCGGTGGAGAACCGCTCCGGAGCCTGCATCACGATGTCGATCATGAAGGTGCGGCCGATCAGCCGTACCTGGGTGCGCTGCCGGTCCAGGTCGGCGATGGCCCGGTGCACCTCCTGCGCGGTGGACGCGCGCACCCCGCCCCGGCCGTTGAGCACCCGGTCGACCGTGGCCTCGCTCAGCCCGGCCTGACGTGCGATCTCCTTGATCGGGAAAGGGTGGCCCACGGTCGGCTCCTTGAGGGGTTTTTGATGGCTGCCTGCCGGTTGTTCGCCGTGTTTGTCCTGACAAGAATGACAGAGCCGCGTCGCTCCGTGACCCGCACGGCGCCATGGACCACCCTGACCCGCACCTGGCCCCATGGCCGACGCATCGCGCCATGAACCGAAGGGACCGCGATGTCCGCCACCGCCCCGCAGCGCACCTGGCTGTCCGAACCGGACTGCGACCTGGCCGCCTTCCGTACCCTGACCGAGCGGACCACCGACCCGGCCGCGTACCCGCATGCCGCCGCCGTCGAGCACAACGTGCCGCTCTACGACGCCGGGCGGCTCGGCTCCGGCCGCGAGATCCAATCCGAGATCGTCCGCGTCCTCGCCGACGGCCCCGGGATCGCGGTCTTCCGGGGCGCCTTCCCGGATCCGGCCGTCGTCGACCGGCTCACCGTCGTCTTCGAGGCGCTGATCGCCGAGCAGCGCGCCGCGGGCCGGACGGCCGGGGACCACTTCGCGCGCCCGGGCAGCAACGACCGGGTGTGGAACGCTCTGGAGAAGGCCGCGCTGCACGACCCGGAGGCGTTCGCCGACTACTACGCGAACGACGTCGTGGCGCTGGTCTGCGAGGCCTGGCTCGGCCCCGGCTACCAGGTGACCTCCCAGGTCAACGTCGTCAACCCGGGCGGTGCGGCGCAGCAGCCGCACCGCGACTACCACCTGGGCTTCCTCAGCAACGCCACCGCCGCCGCCTATCCGGCGCATGTGCACCGCCTCTCCCCCGTGCTCACCCTGCAGGGCGCCGTCGCCCACTGCGACATGCCGGTGGAGTCGGGGCCGACGCTGTACCTGCCCTGGTCCCAGCTGTACGAGCCCGGATATCTGGCCTGGCGGCTGCCCGAGTTCCGGGACCACTTCGCGGCGCACCACGTGCAGTTGCCGCTCGCCAAGGGGGACGCGGTCTTCTTCAACCCGGCCCTCTTCCACGCGGCCGGCACCAACCGCTCGGCGGACATCCGGCGCACGGCCAACCTGCTCCAGGTGTCGTCCGCGTTCGGCCGGGCCATGGAGAGCGTGGACCGCGAGGCGGTCGTCAACGCGGTCTACCCGGTGCTGCTCAAGCGCAGGGCCGAGGGCGTGGACGAGGCGTGGCTGGAGCGTGTGGTCGCAGCGAGCGCCGAGGGCTATCCCTTCCCGACGGACCTGGACCGCGATCCTCCGGTGGAGGGGCTCGCGCCGCCGTCGCAGGCCGATCTGGTGCGGCGGGCACTCGCCGGGGAGTGGGGCGCCGAGACGCTGCGCGCGCAGCTGCGCGCGGCCGCCGAGCGGCGTTCGGGCTGACCCGTCGGACGAGGGGAGCAGGGAGCGAGATGGGACTGCTGGACGACAAGGTCGTACTGGTCAACGGCGGCAGCCAGGGCGTCGGTGCGGCCGTCGCCCGGGCGTCGGCCCGTGAGGGCGCGGTCGTGGCCGTCACCGGACGCCGCCCGGAACCTGGCGAGGCGCTGGTCGCGCAGCTCACCGCGGGCGGCGCCACGGCACTGTACGTGCGGGCGGATCTGGCCGACGCGGAGCAGGCCGGAGCGGCCGTGGCCGCGGTGGTGGACGCCTGGGGCCGCGTCGACTGCCTGGTGAACTCCGCCGGCCTGACCGCGCGCGGCACGCTGCTCGACACCACACCGGAGCTGTTCGACCGGCACATCGCCGTCAATCTGCGGGGGCCGTTCTTCGCGATGCAGGCGGCGGTCGCGGACATGCTGTCGCGCGGGGCGCCCGGCACGATCGTCAACGTCATCACGTCGTCGGCGCACGGCGGGCAGCCCTTCCTCGCGCCGTACGTGGCGGCGAAGGCCGGGCTCGCGGGACTGACCCGCAACGCCGCGCACGCCCACCGCCACGACCGGATCCGGATCAACGGCCTGAACATCGGCTGGACCGCGACCGAGGGCGAGGACGCCACCCAGCGCGCCTTCCACGGGGCGGGCGACGACTGGCAGGAGCAGGCGGCGGCGCGGCTGCCCATGGGGCGGCTCGGCCGGCCCGACGAGATCGCCGACTTCGTGGTCTTCCTGCTGTCCGACCGGTCCGGGGTGGTCACGGGTTCGGTGATCGACTGGGACCAGAACGTCCTCGGCGGACTGGACTGACGGCCGCACCCGCCCTCCTCCCGCCCTTCCCCTCACCGGCCGGCGCATCCGCCCTGCCGCTCCCCCACCGGCACACCCGTCCTTCCCCTCAAGGAGCACCATGCGTATCGGAATCCTCGGCCTCGGCCGCATCGGGGCCTTCCACGCCGAGACCCTGTCCGGGCTCGACGCGGTCGAGTCGCTCGTCGTCACCGACCCCGTGGCGGACGCCGCCAAGGCCGCCGCCGCGCGGTTCGGCGCCGAGGTAGCCGACTCGCCCGAGGCCCTGCTGGCCTCCGGCGTGGACGGCATCGTCGTGGCCGCGGCCACGGACGCCCACCCGGCCCTGATCCGGGCCGGTGTGGCGGCCGGCGTGCCCGTCTTCTGCGAGAAGCCGGTCGCCCGCACGATCGCCGAGGGTGTGGAGGTGCAACGCGCCGTCGAGGGCAGCGGCGTGCCGATCCAGATCGGCTTCAACCGGCGCTTCGACGCCGGGTTCACCGCCGCCCGCGCCGCCGTGCGCGCCGGTGAGCTGGGCACGCTGCACACCGTCCGGTCCACGACGCTGGACCCGGCGCCGCCGCCTGCCGCGTACGTCGCCGCGTCCGGGGGCATCTTCCGGGACTGCTCGGTGCACGACTTCGACATCATCCGCTGGGTGACCGGCCGCGAGGTGAGCGAAGTGTACGCCGTCGGCGGCAACCGGGGCGCCGACTACATCCGGCAGGCCGGAGACGCCGACACCACCGGAGCGCTGCTCACCCTCGACGACGGCACCATCGCGGTGGTGTCCAACTCCCGCCACAACGGGCGCGGTCACGACGTCCGCATGGAACTGCACGGATTCCAGGACTCCCTCGCGGTCGGCCTCGACGACAAGCTGCCGCTGCGCTCGGCCGAGCCGGGAGTCACCTTCCCCTCGGGCGTCCCGCACGACTTCTTCATGGACCGTTTCGCCGCGGCCTACCGCGCCGAACTCGCCGCGTTCACCGAGCTGATCGCCGGCACCCGGCCCTCCCCCTGCACGATCGAGGACGCCCTGGAGGCCGGCTGGATCGCGGAGGCCTGCACGCTGTCCCTGCGCGAGCACCGGCCGGTGACCCTGGCGGAGGTACGCGACGCGTGACCCTTGGCCGCCGGCCGGGGAGGCCGGCCCGCACCCCCGGCCAGGGCCCGGCAGGGTGTGCGGGCCGCCCCGGCCGGCGTTCGGTCGGTGCTCAGGCGCGAGCCCGCGGTGAACTCAGCGTGCCGCCGGTTCCGCCGGCAGGTTGAACACGTGGTCGGGCGAGATGATCTGCGTCACGGCCTGGCCGAAGAGGGTGCTGGGCTCCTCGTTCTTGTAGTTGATGTCGGTGTTCAGCATCACGACGACCGTGGCCTGCGCCTCCGGCAGGTAGATGGTGAGGGACTCGTAGCCGGGCAGGGAGCCGTTGTGCCCGATCCAGCCCTGCACATTGAAGATGCCGAGTCCGTAGCCGGCGCCCGGGATCGGGGTCGCGGGCGTCATCAGGCGCTGCTTCTGCGTCGCGGGGCTGATCATGTCACCGCCGTTCGGCAGCTTGCCGGTGGCCACCGTGCGGGCCCACACCCGCAGGTCGTCCAGCTGGGAGATCATCGCGCCGGCCGCCCAGCCCCAGGAGGGGTTCCAGTCGGCGGAGTCCTCGACCTTCCCGGTCGCCGTCTGATTCGTGTAGCCCTGCGAGTGCGGCGTCGGGAACTCGTTGCCGGTCGGGAAGAGCGTGTGCTTCAGGCCGACCGGGTCGAGGATCCTGTGCTGGATGTAGTCGTTCAGCTTCTGCCCGCTCTCCTTCTCGACGACCAGGCCGAGCAGGATCAGGTTGGTGTTGCAGTAGTAGAACTGCTGGCCCGGCGGGAAGAGCACAGGGTGCTTGAAGGCGTAGGCCAGCAGCTGTTGCGGGGTGAAGGGGCGCTTGGGGTCGGAGGTGAGCGCCTTGTAGAAGTCCTCGTCCGCCGAGTAGTTGAACAGTCCACTGCGCATGCCGGCCAGCTGCCGGATGGTGATCTTGTTGCCGTTGGGCACGCCGCTGACGTACTTGTCGATGGTGTCGTCGAGGCCGATCTTGCCCTGGTCCACCAGTTGCAGCACGGCGGTCACGGTGAAGGTCTTCGTCTCGCTGCCGATGCGCATGTAGAGGTCGGGCGACATCTTGCGGCCGGTGCTCTTGTCGGCGACACCGAAGGACTTGACGTACCGCCCCTGGTCGGGCGTCCACACGCCGACGGTCACACCGGGGATGTTCGCCTGGTGCATCACCCGCTGCACCGCGGCGTCGAGAGCGCGCTGCACGGCGGGCGTGAGCGCGCGGACCTCGTTGCCGCTCGGGGACGGCGACGTGGGCGACGTCCCGGACGGCGACGGCGCGGTGGAGGACGGGGAGGCGGAGGACGGGGAGGCGGTGTCCGTGGCGGACGGCGAGGTGGAGGACGGGGAGGCGGAGTCCGTGGCGGTGGGAGAGAGGGGGGAGGGCGGTGTGGGGGCCGCGCTCGTACGGGCGACGGCGGTGCCGCCCACGGCCGGCACCACGAGGATGCCCAGTGCGGCGGCGGTGACGGCTGACCTGCGCAGGCGGGTGGACGCGTACGACATGGGCTTGCTCCCGGGAGGCGGCAGGAGGGGGCGCCCCGCGAACGTCGTGGAAGGCGGCGGGACAGCGGCCGCCGCCCACAGGCCGACGGCCCTGACGCACCAGTGGTCCCATGGGTCACACTGGGCTAGGACCAGCATAGGAGCGCCCGCCTGCCGCGTCCTGTCGGGAACGGGCCTGTCGGCGGTCCGGCGCCAGGGGCACGCACACGCCCGGCCGGCCGCTCCGGACGGCTAAGGCCCCCAGGACCGCAGGAAACGACGGACTCAGGCCCCGCAGGAGCGCAGGAAACGGCGGGTGCGGACCGCGATCGGCAGGGGCCTGTCCGGCTCGCAGGGGTACATGTCCTGCTCGACGATGGCGAACAGGTCCACGCCCAGCTGCTGCGCCGCCTCCAGCACCGGCTCCAACTCCGGTACACCGGAAGGCGGTTCGCACATCACTCCGCGCTGCACCGCCGGACCGAACGGCACCCCCTGCGCCACGACGTCGGCGAGGATCACGGGGTCGACCTGCTTGAGGTGCAGATAGCCGATGCGCTCGCCGTAGGTCTCGATGAGCTTGACGCTGTCGCCGCCGCAGTAGGCGTAGTGCCCGGTGTCCAGGCAGAGGTTGACGAGGTCGGAGTCGGTGGAGTCGAGGAAGCGCTCGACGTGGGCCTCGGTGTCGATGTGGGTGTCGGCGTGCGGGTGGACGACGATGTCCAGGCCGTACGTCTCCTTCACCTCGTGGCCGAGCCGCTCCATGCCCTTGGTGAGGTGCGCCCACTGCTCGGCGGTCAGCTCCGGCGGCTCAAGGATCTCGGCGGTCTTGTCGTCGCGCCAGAAGGACGGGATGACGACGAGGTGCCGTGCGCCCATGGCCTGGGTGAGGGCCGCGACCTTTGCCACGTGCTCCCAGGTGTCGTCCCACACGGACAGGCCGCGGTGCAGGCCGGTGAAGACGGTGCCCGCGGACACCTTCAGGCCGCGGGCGTGCACCTCGTCGGTGAGCCGGACCGGGTCGGTGGGAAGGTAGCCGTAGGGGCCGAGCTCGATCCACTCGTAGCCGGCCTCGGCGACCTCGTCGAGGAAGCGCTGCCAGGGCACCTGGGCGGGATCGTCCGGAAACCACACACCCCAGGAGTCGGGGGCGGAGCCGACCCGGATACGGCTCAGAGCAGCGGGCATGTCAGGGAGTTCCTTCCGGCGTAGGGGCCGCCACGGGTGCGGAGAGGTCCTGTGCCTCGGGGAGTCCCTCCACGTCGACACCCCGGACCTGGGAGAGTTCGTGCTTGAGGGCGGCGAGTTCGGTGCCGCCGGCCATGTGGTTGGTCAGCTCCTCGAGGCTGACCTCGCTGCGGGCGGCGGACAGCTCCAGGGTGCCCAGGCGCAGCACGTTGAAGTGGTCGCCGACCATGTAGGCGTGGTGGGGGTTGTGGGTGATGAAGATGACGCCGAGGCCGCGGTCGCGGGCGGCGGCGATGTACTTCAGAACCACGCCGGACTGTTTGACGCCGAGCGCGGCGGTCGGCTCGTCCAGGATCAGCACCCGCGCGCCGAAGTAGACGGCGCGGGCGATGGCCACGCACTGGCGCTGACCGCCCGAGAGGGTGCCGATGGGCTGTTCCAGGTCGTCCAGGACGATGCCCATGTTGCGCAGCTCCTGGTCGGCCGTCTTCTTCATGCGGCCGATGTCGAGACGGCGGACGGGCCAGGGGCCCTTGGTCATCTCCGAGCCGAGGAAGAAGTTGCGCCACACCGGCATCAGCGGGACGGTCGCGAGGTCCTGGTAGACGGTGGCGATACCGCGGTCGAGGGCCTCGCGCGGGGTGCTGAAGCGCACCGGATGCCCGTCGACGAGGAACTCGCCCTCGGTGTGCTGGTGCAGCCCCGAGATGATCTTGATCAGGGTGGATTTGCCGGCGCCGTTGTCACCGAGGACGCAGGTCACCTGTCCGGGGAGGACGCGCAGGTCCACGCCGTGCAGGGCGCGGATGTTGCCGTAGGACTTGCCGGCCGCGCGCAGTTCGACGAGGGGCGCGTCCTTCTCGGGCACGGTGTCCGCGAGGATCGCGCCGTGGGTTCCGTCGGTGGTCATGTCACCTCACCTTCTCGTCGCGGTGCGCTGCACGTACAGATTGATCAGGACCGCTCCGAGGAGCATCACCCCGAGGAACGCCTTGAACCAGTCCGGGTTCCAGCCCGCGTACACGATGCCCTGGTTGACCATGCCGAACATGAACGCGCCGAAGACCGGGCCGATCGCGGAGCCGTAGCCGCCGGTGAGCAGGCAGCCGCCGATGACGGCCGCGGCGATGTAGATCAGCTCCTGGCCGACGCCCTCGCCGGACTGCACGGTGTTGAAGGAGAACAGGTTGTGCATGCCGACGAACCAGGCGCCGAAGCCGACGGTCATGAACAGCGTGATCTTCGTGAAGTTCACGGGCACACCGACGGCCCGGGCGCTCTCCTTGTTGCCGCCGACCGCGAAGATCCAGTTGCCGTACCGGGTGCGCAGCAGCACCCAGGTGGCCAGCGCGGCGAAGACCAGCCACCACACCACCGTGATCTTCACCTGGACGCCGCCGACGTCGAAGGAGGAGGCGAAGACCTTTCTGGCCTGGTTGAAGCCGTCCATGTCGCTGATGTCGTCGGTGGCGACGTTGCCGGTGACGAGCTTGGTCACCGCGAGGTTGACGCCCTGGAGGATCAGGAAGGTGCCGAGGGTGACCAGGAAGCTGGGCAGTCCCGTTCTCACCACCATCCAGCCGTTGAAGGCGCCGATGCCGAGGGAGACGATCAGGGCGACGGCCACACCGGTCCACACGTTCATGCTCAGCTGGAAGCTCAGCATGCTCGCGGTGAGGGCGGAGGTGATCACCGCGACGCCGGACGACAGGTCGAACTCGCCGCCGATCATCAGCAGCGCGACCGGCAGCGCCATGATGCCGATGGTCGACGACTGGTAGAGCACCGTGGCCATCGAGCTGCCCTGGCGCACGCTCGGTGCCGCGATCAGGAAGAAGACCAGGACGGCCACCGCGCCGAGGAAGACGCCGACCTCGGGCCGCGCGAGCAGCCGGAAGACGAGGGAGCGCTGCCGGGTGCGGCCGTCGGACTGCCCGGGGCCGGGGGCCGGCGGTGTCCCCACCGCCGGCGCAGCCTGCTGGGTCATACCGATCACCGGGTGCCCTTCGCGGCGAAGTTCGCGACCTGGTCGACGTTGGCCTTGTCGACGAAGGCCGGGCCGGTGAGCACCGGCTGCTCGCCGCCGCCGCTGTAGTTGCCGTTGTTCTTGTAGAGCCACAGGGAGTCGATCGCCAGGTAGCCCTGGAGGTAGGGCTGCTGGTCGACGGCGAACTGGATGGTGCCGTTCTTGATGGCCTTGGTGAGGTCCTTGTTGAGGTCGAAGGTGGCGACCTTGGCCTTGCTGCCGGCGTCGCCCACCGACTGCACCGCGGTCAGCGCGAACGGGGCGCCGAGCGTGACGACGTAGTCGATGCCGCTGTCCTGCTTGAGCTTGGCGGTGATCGTCGACTTCACGGACGGCATGTCGGTGCCGTTGACGTAGAGGTTCTCCACGGAGCCGGAGAAGGTCTTCTTGACGCCGTCGCAGCGCTGGGTCAGGCCGATGTTGCCCTGCTCCTGGACGACGCACACGGCCTTCTTGGCGCCGACCTCGTTCAGCTTCTTGCCGAAGGCCTCACCGGCGACGGTCTCGTCCTGCCCGAAGAACTCCAGCAGGCCGAGCTTCTTCCAGTCGCTGACCCCGGAGTTGAGGCCGACCACGGGTATGCCGGCGCCCTTGGCCTTGGCGACGACGCCCTTCATGGCGTCCGGCTTGGCCAAGGTGATGGCGACGCCGTCGACCTTCTGGTCGATGGCGTTCTGCACCAGGTTGGCCTGGCCGCCGGCGTTCGGGTCGGCGGAGTAGACGAGTTTGATGTTGTCCTTGGCCGCCGCGGCCTCGGCGCCCTTGCGGACGATGTCCCAGAAGGTGTCACCGGGCGACTGGTGGGTGACCAGCGCGACCGTCATGCGGGGGGTGCTGGCCTTGCCGGCGGACGCCGCGCCCCCTGATTCCTCGGCCTTCTTGCCGCCGGAACTGCTGGAGCAGCCCGCGAGGGTCAGGGCCGCCGCCGCGGCCAGGGCCACGACCGGGGCGAGTCTGCGGGAGTGAGAAGAGCGGTCCATCTTTCCTGCACCTCACTGTGCGACGTGTGCGACGGGGGAAAGGGAGGGGATCGAGAGCCGTGTCGTACGGCTGTTGCGCTGGGACGGGATACAAGTCGCTGCGGCGCCCGCTGTCAATACTTTGTTAAGACATCATTTCACAACAAGGTCCGAATGTAAGTACAAACTATTGACACCGTCGGCTCCCGCACCTACACCTTGGAGGCGGCAGGCCCGCCGGTACGCGGTCGATCCCTACCCCAGGGGCGCGGGCCGCAGCCCTGACGCGGAAACGGAGCGACGTCTTGACTCTCAGCATCCCCGACCTCGCCACGGTCCGCGCGCGGCACCCGGAGGCGGTCGCCGAGGCCGCCGCCCGCCGCGTGCGGCGGCCGCTGCTCGACGGCTCCGGCAGGCTGATGATCGTCGCCGCCGACCACCCGGCGCGCGGCGCGCTCGCCGTCGGCGACCGGCGCCTGGCCATGGCCAACCGCGCCGATCTGCTGGAGCGCCTGTGCACGGCGCTGTCGCGGCCCGGGGTCGACGGGGTGCTCGCCACCGCGGACGTCCTGGAGGACCTGCTGCTGCTGGGCGCACTGGACGGCAAGGTGGTGATGGGCTCGATGAACCGCGGCGGGCTCGCGGGCGCCGCCTTCGAGATGGACGACCGGTTCACCGGGCACCGCGCCGCCGACCTCGCCCGGCTGCGCTTCGACGCCGGCAAGCTGCTGCTGCGCATCGACTACGACGACCCCGGCTCGCTCACCACGCTGGAGGGCACCGCCCGCGCCATCGACGCGATGGCGGCGCTGCGGCTCCCGGTGTTCGTCGAGCCGTTCCTCTCGCGCCGCGTGGCCGGCCAGGTCCGCAACGACCTGTCCGCGTCGGCCGTCACCCGCTCCATCGCCATCGCCTCCGGCCTCGGCGGCACCTCCGCGTACACCTGGCTCAAGCTGCCCGTCACCGACGACCCCGACGACATGGCCGAGGTGCTGCAGACCTCGACGCTGCCCGCCGTGCTCCTCGGCGGTGACGTGGGCGACGACCAGGACGCCGCCTACGAGCGCTGGCGCAAGGCGCTCGGACTGCCCACCGTCCACGGCCTGGTCGTGGGCCGCTCGCTGCTCTACCCGGCCGCGGGCAGTGTGGAGGAGGCGGTCGACACGGCCGTCGGACTGCTGTGAACCGCCGGCCCGCACGACCCGCGACGCCCCGCCCCGCGGGCGGGGTCCGGCCGGGACACGCCGGCCACGACCGCCCGGGCGCCCCGCTGGGACACCGGCGCCCTGGGAAGGTCAGCACTACGACGCGTGCTGCGAAACGGAGGAGTTCATGACGTACCACCTGCCCGCGGGCAAGGCGGCCACCGGGTCCTACGCCGTCGACGTCGGGCCCGAGAAGGCCGGCTGGGGGTACTCCGCTCTGCGCGTGCTGCAGCTGCCCGCCGGCGGCTCGCACACCTTCGACACCGGCGACAGCGAGTGGATCGTGCTCCCGCTCAGCGGCTCCTGCGCCGTCGCCGTGGCCGACGACTTCGGTCACCACACCTTCGAGCTGGCGGGCCGGACGGACGTCTTCAGCGCGGTCAGCGACTTCGCCTACGCCCCGCGCGACGCCCGCACCACCGTGACCTCCGAGCGCGGCGGCCGCTTCGCGCTGACCGGGGCCCGCTGCGACCGCCGGCTGCCCGCCCGCCACTCCCCCGCCTCCTCGGTCCCGGTCGAACTGCGCGGCACCGGGAACTGCTCACGCCAGGTCAACAACTTCGCGGCGGCGGGCGTCTTCGACTGCGACAAGCTGATCGCGGTGGAGGTGCTCACCCCGGGCGGCAACTGGTCCTCCTTCCCGCCGCACAAGCACGACGAGCACCGCCCGGGCGAGGAGTCGGTGCTGGAGGAGATCTACTACTTCGAGTTCGCCGCCCACGGCGCCACGCCCGGCCTCGGCTACCAGCGGGTCTCGCCGTCCGGCCGGGGCCGGGGCACGGACGTGCTGGCCGAGGTCCGCGACGGCGACGTCGTCCTCATTCCCGACGGCTGGCACGGACCGTCCATGGCGGTGCCGGGCCACCACATGTACTACCTCAACGTCATGGCGGGCCCCGGGACCGAGCGGTCCTGGCTGATCTGCGACCACCCCGACCACGCCTGGATCCGTGACACCTGGCCCGGGCAGAGCGTCGACCCCCGACTGCCCCTCTACACCGCCCCGGAGACGTCCCGATGAGCCCCCGCACCCTCCGTCTGACCACCGCCCAGGCCCTGGTGCGGTTCCTCGCCGCCCAGTACACCGAACGCGACGGCGTGCGCCGCAGGCTGATCGCCGGCACCTGGGGCATCTTCGGCCACGGCAACGTCGCCGGGATCGGCCAGGCACTCGTCGAGTACGCCGACGTCATGCCGTACCACCAGGGCCGCAACGAGCAGGCCATGGTGCACGCGGCCGTGGCCCGCGCCCGCCATCTCAACCGGCTGTCCGCCATGGCGGTGACCACGTCGATCGGGCCCGGCGCCACCAACCTGGTCACCGGTGCCGCCCTCGCCACCGTCAACCGCCTGCCGGTCCTGCTGCTGCCCGGCGACTACTTCGCCGCGCACCCCGCCGACCCGCTGCTCCAGCAGCTGGAGCACCCGGTGGAGGCGGACGTGTCGGTGAACGACACGCTGCGCCCGGTCTCCCGCTACTTCGACCGGATCACCCGCCCCGAAGCCCTGATCGTCAGCGCGCTGCAGGCCGTGCGGGTGCTGACCGACCCGGCCGAGACGGGGGCGGTGACGCTGGCCCTGCCGCAGGACGTGCAGGCGGAGGCGCACGACTGGCCGGCGGAGTTCTTCGCCGAGCGCGTGTGGTTCGTACGGCGGCCGGCGCCGGACCCCGTCGAACTCGCCGAGGCCGTCCGGGCGATCCGCGCCGCGTCCCGTCCGCTGATCGTCGCGGGCGGCGGCGTCCACCACAGCGAGGCCGAGGAGGCGCTGCGTGCGCTGGTGAACGCCACCGGCATCCCGGTCGCCTCCACCCAGGCCGGCAAGGGCTCGCTGCGCCACGACCACCCCGCCGACGTCGGCGGCATCGGCCACACCGGCACGGCCGTGTGCGACGACCTGGCCCGCACCGCCGACCTGGTGATCGGCGTCGGTACCCGCTACTCGGACTTCACGACCGCGTCCGGGACCCTCTTCCAGAACCCCGGCGTGCGGTTCGTGAACCTCAACATCACCGCCTTCGACGCGCACAAGCTCACGGCGCGCACCCTGGTCTGCGACGCGCGCAGCGGTCTGGAGAGGCTGACGGCGGCGCTCGACGGGCACCGCGTGGACGCGGCGTACGAGGCGGAGTACCGGGAGGGCAAGGAGCGCTGGGAGCGGGTGGTGGACGCCGCGTTCCGCGCGGCGGACGACAGCGCGGTGCCGACGCAGACGCAGGTGCTCGGCGCGCTGGACGCCCTCGTCGGCGACACGGACGTGGTGATCAACGCGGCCGGCTCGCTCCCCGGCGACCTGCACAAGCTGTGGCGGGCGCGCAGCCCGCGCCAGTACCACCTGGAGTACGGCTACTCGTGCATGGGCTACGAGATCCCGGCGTCGATCGGGGTGCAGCAGGCCGCGCCGGACACGGTGGTGTGGGCGCTGGTCGGCGACGGGACGTATCTGATGATGCCGACGGAGATCGTCACCGCCGTCCAGGAGGGGCTGCCGGTCAAGCTGGTGCTGGTCCAGAACCACGGGTACGCCTCCATCGGCGGGCTGTCGGAGGAGACCGGCGGCGAGCGCTTCGGCACCGCCTACCGCCACCGCGCCGCCGACGGCACGTTCACCGGGCCGCCGCTGCCGGTGGACCTCGCGGCGAACGCGGCCAGCCTCGGCATGGAGGTGCTGCGCGCCATGACGGTCGCCGAGCTGCGGGAGGCGCTGGCCGCCGCGCGCTCCGCGGACCGGCCGACCTGCGTGTACGTAGAGACGGACCCGGCGCCGACCGCTCCCGGGGCCGAGGCCTGGTGGGACGTGCCGGTCGCGGAGGTGGCGGGCCGCGAGGCCGCGGTCGCCGCCCGCGCGCGCTACGAGCAGCGGCTGGCGGACCGCCGCCGCCATCTGTGAGGGGGCGTACATGAGGCAGCCGCGCACCGGCACGGACGCGGTGGACTTCGCCCTGGACCGGACCAGTCCCGTCCCGCTCTACCACCAGCTGGCCCAGCAGCTCGAGGCGGCCATCGGGCGCGGCGTCCTGGCCCCGGGCACTCTGCTCGGCAACGAGGTCGACCTCTCCACCCGGCTCGGCCTGTCCCGCCCGACGGTCCGCCAGGCCATCCGGTCCCTCGTCGACAAGGGCCTGCTGGTGCGGCGCCGCGGGGTCGGCACCCAGGTGGTGCACCGCCAGGTGCGGCGCCCGCTCGAACTCAGCAGCCTCTACGACGACCTGGAGGCGGCAGGCCAGGGGCCCTCGACGCGGGTCGTGCGCCACGAGCGGGAGCCGGCGGGCGCGGAGGTGGCCGCCGCGCTGGGGATCGCCGAGGGCGAGGAGGTCGTCGTGCTGGAGCGGCTGCGGCTCACGCACGGCGAGCCGGTGGCGCTGCTGTGCAACCACCTGCCCGCGACGCTGCTCGACCTGGACACCGCGCGCCTGGAGAAGACGGGCCTGTACCGCCTGATGCGCGCGGCCGGCATCACCTTGCACAGTGCCCGCCAGCGCGTCGGCGCCCGCTGCGCGACGGCCGCGGAGGCGTCCCGTCTGGACGAGCCGCAGGGCGCCGCGCTCCTCACCATGCGGCGCACGGCGTACGACGACACGGGCCGCGCGGTGGAGCACGGCACCCACGTCTACCGCGCGTCGCGCTATTCGTTCGACTTCCAGCTGCTGGTCCGGGGATAGCCGGTCCCGTCCCCGGGGCGCGGCCGGTCACGAGACGTGGCGCCGGCAGGCGGCCATGACCGACGGGCGGACGCGGCGGCCCGCGCCCGCCCGTCGAGCAACGGCGTCCCCGGGCTCCGCCGGGTCGTCCTTGACGCGGGCGGCAAATCGGAGCAAAGTGATGTCTATACATCGTAAACATACGTCGTTACCGCACGCAGGAGACGTCCCGCCATGACCGGCAACGCACCCGAAGGGACGGGCACCTCATGGGCACCGTCGACCGTCCTCGTCACCGGCGGGGCGGGCTTCCTGGGCAGCCACGCCTGCGTGGACTTCCTGGACCACGGATACGAAGTGATCGTGGTCGACAATTACTCGAACAGCACACCGCAGGTGTTCGCTCGGGTGGCGCGGATCGCCGGCCGTTTTCTGGGCGCCTTCTACGAACTGGACATCCGGGACCGGCACGCGCTCGCGGCCGTTTTCGACCGCCACTCCGTGGACGCCGTCGTGCATTTCGCCGCCGCCAAGGGGGCCGGCCGGTCGACACGGACGGCCACCGAGTACTACGACATCAATGTCGGCGGCACGACGACCCTGCTGCGCACCATGCACGAGCACGGCGTGCACCGGCTGGTCTATGCGTCGTCCTGCGCCGTGTACGGGGACGCCGGGAGCGGTCCGCTCACCGAGACCGCCCAGGTCCGCCCCATGAACCCGTACGCGACCTCGAAGTGGATCTGCGAACAGATCCTCGCGGACCTCTGCCTGAACTGCCCCGAGTGCACGGTCCTGTGCCTGCGGCACTCCACCCCGGCCGGCGCCCACCCCAGCGGGCTGCTCGGTGAGGACCCGGCGGATCCGGTGGCCGACCTCATGCCGGTCATCGCCCAGGTCGCCGTCGGCACCCGCGAACGGCTCCTCGTGTTCGGTGACGACTACCCCACCCGCGACGGCACCGCCGTACGCGACTACCTGCATGTCATGGACGCCGTCGAGGCCCACCGCATCGCGCTCGACCATCTCGACGACGGCCCGGGCATGTGGGTCTACAACCTCGGCCTCGGCCAGGGGAGATCGGTGCTCGACGTCGTGGCCGCGTTCTCCAGCGCTTCGGGCAGGCCGATCCCGTACGACGTACAGCCCCGCCTCCCCGGCGAGGTGGCCGAACTCGTCGCCGACGGAAGCGCTCTGCGGCGCGCCTGGGGCTGGCGGCCGACCCGGGACCTCGCCGAGATGTGCCGGGACGCCTGGCAGTTCCAGCGCCTCAACCCCCGCGGTTACGCGGACACGGCGCGCCGGCGACCGGAGCAGGAGTAGACCGTGGGGCGCCCGCGAAGTCCCGGCAGGTGCCCTGGATCAGACGCGGGCCGGCGCTCCCCCGAGCCGTCGGCTCGCACCACTTCTCTTCATGCCCGGAATGCCAACTTCATCCCAAGATGCCCGGCGACACCCGTGCCACCTAGGATGACCGAGGGACGTCCGAGTCGGCGTACCCCGCGCGGCGGCGCGATCGCCGACCCGGGGAGGCGCATCACCGTGCTGCTGGCCCACCGCTTGATGGCCGCGCTCATCGTCACGGTGGGCGCAGCTACGGGTGTGTACATGACAGACGCCTCGCTGCGTACACCCGCCTGGGCCGTGATCGGGCTCTCGGGCGCCGCGGCCCTTCTCGTGGGTGCGCGTCTGTACCGGCCCGCACACCGCTGGCCCTGGTACGCCCTCGCGGCGGGCCTGGTGGCCTTCACCGCCGGAGACACCGCCTACAACGTCCAGGAAGCCTACTTCCACGCGTCCAACCCGTTCCCCTCTCCGGCGGACGGCTTCTACCTCGCCATGTACCCCCTGCTGACCGCGGGGTTGTTCGGACTGGTCCGGTACCGCTGGGTGGATCGCGATCTTCCCAGCCTGCTCGACGCGATGATCATCACTGCCGGGCTCGCGCTCCCGGTCTGGGTCTACCTCGTGCAGCCGCTCGCCCGGCAGGAGGGCCTCACCTGGCAGCAGCGCGCCATCAGCATCGCCTACCCGCTCGGGGACATCCTGGTCCTGGCCATGCTGGTCCGGCTGCTCGCCCCGCGCCCCGCCACGGGCACCAACACCGCCGCCCGGCTCCTGGTCCTGGGCACGGTCACCCTGCTGTGCGTCGACATCGCCTACGGCATTCTGCAGCTCAACGAGACCTGGCAGGTCGGCACGCTGACGGACTCCGGCTGGATCGTCTTCTACACCGCCTGGGGACTGGCCGCACTGCATCCGACGATGAGCGAGCTCACCGAGCCGGAGTCGCCGCCGCAGTCCCTGCTGCCGCCGTGGCGCCGGCTGCTGCTGCTCACCGCGGCCACCCTGATACCGCCCGTGGTGCTGGCCCAGGAGGAGAGCCAGGGGCGCGTACAGGACGCCACGGCCCTGGCCGCCTTCTCCGGCGCGCTCTTCCTGCTGGTGATCCTGCGGCTCGCGGTGATGATCGTCGCCCACCGCAAGGCCATGGCCAGGGAGCAGGCGCTGCGCGCCGCCGCGGCGCCGCTGGTGTCCGCCGTCTGGCCCCAGGACATCGCCCGGACCTGCGACAAAGCGGTCAACGCCCTCTTCGGGCCCAACGTCCCGCATGCCACCAGGTTGTTGTCCGCGCCCGAGGCCAAAGAGCTGTACGCGCGTCTGGCCCGGTTCCCGGCCCTCGTTCACGACCGCAGGGCGGCGGGACACGGAAGGCCCGGCCCCGGGGCCGCTGCCGATCCCGCCCGCCACAGCTCCCTCCTGGTGCCGGTGGCCGCGCTCGGACCGGAGCTGTCCACCCAGCTGGCGGGGCTGACGGCCGCGCTGCTGTGTCCCCTGGACCGGCGGCCCGGCAGCGGCGAGCTCCAGGGGCTGCTTCTCGCCGCGGGCCCGCAGCCGCGACTGGTCGAGATGCGGGGCGCGCTGGAACTGCTGGCCTCGCACGCCGGGCTGGCCGCCGAACGTCTCTCGCTGCGCGAGGAGATCATCCGCAAGGAGAGCGAGGCCTACTTCCGCACCCTGGTCCGCAACGCCTCCGACGTCATCCTCATCGTGAACGAGGACGGGACGGTCCGCTACGCCAGCCCGTCGGCGCGGGCGGTCTTCGGTACCGCTCAGCTGACCGGGATCCCGCTGCCGGAGCTGCTGGCGCCGCAGGAGCGGGAGCGGGTGCTCCGGACCCTGACCACCCTCCGCTCTCCCGGCCGGCGGGAAGTGCACGACTACTGGTGGACGGCGCGGGACGCCGCTCGCATGGAGGTCGAGGCGCGCTGCCGCGACCTGCGCGACGACCCCACCGTGGGCGGTCTCGTCGTCACCTTGCGGGACGTCACGGAACAGCGTCAGCTGGAGCACGAACTCACGCAGCGGGCGTTCCACGACTCCCTCACCGGCCTGCCCAACCGGACCCTGCTCCTGGAGCGGACCGAGCGGGCGCTGTTGCGCAGCACGAGGGAATCGACCCTCATCTGCCTGCTCTTCATCGACCTGGACGATTTCAAGATCGTCAACGACACGCTGGGACACCTGGTCGGTGATCAACTGCTGACCGCCGTCGGTGAGCGGCTGTCGCGGACACTGCGCCGCAGCGACACCGCCGCCCGGCTCGGCGGCGACGAGTTCGCGGTGCTCATGGAGGACGCCAAACAGCCCTTGGACGCGGAGCTGCTCGCCGCGCAGGTGATCCAGAGACTGGGCAAGCCGTTCCAGTTGTCGGGCGAATCGGTGAGCGTCTCCGCGAGCGTGGGAGTGGCAACGGCCCGCGACAGCACGAAGGCCGACGAGCTGCTGGCGCTCGCCGATCTGGCCCTGTACGCGGCCAAGGCGGCCGGCAAGCGGCAGTGGCGGCGTTTCCAGCCGCAGCAGCGCATCCGCATGGTGCGCCGGCACGACCTGCAGGTCCGGCTGGACAACGCGATCGCCAAGCACGAGTTCGACCTGCGTTACCAGCCGGTGGTGGACATCGCCGCGGGCGAGGTCGTGGGTTTTGAAGCGCTCGCCCGCTGGTCGCGCCTCGGCAGCGCCCCCGTGCCGCCGGGACAGTTCATCCCTCTCGCCGAGGAAACGGGGCGGATCTCGGAGCTGGGCTCCTGGGTCCTGCACAACGCCACTGCCGACATGGCCCGGCTCCAGCACCGTGCCCTGCGGGCGCCCTATCTGAGCGTGAACGTCTCCGCCCGGCAGTGGTGGGACACCGGCTTCCTGAGCGAGGTGTGCCGCGCCATGGACACCGCCGGCCTGACGCCGGGCACGCTCCAGCTGGAACTCACCGAGTCGGTGCTCATGCAGCGCACCCCTCAGCTCGACCAGGTCCTGCGCGAGCTGAAGGACCTCGGGGTGAGGATCGCGGTCGACGACTTCGGCACCGGCTTCTCCTCCCTGCGCTATCTGCGGGACTTCCCCATCGACGTACTGAAGATCGACAAGTCGTTCATCGAGAACATCTCGTCGGACAGCCGCCAGATGGCTCTGGTGGAGGGAATCGTCCACCTCGCCGACAAGCTCGGCCTCCAGGTGATCGCGGAAGGCATCGAGGAGCCGGAGCAGCGGGACTTGCTGGCCGGCATCGGCTGCCGGTTCGGGCAGGGCTACTTGTTCGCGCGTCCGATGACGGTCGACGAGAGCGAAGCCGTGCTGCGACGGCACAACGGCACCCGTCCCGGGTCACCCCGTCACCCCACCGATCGCACCGGGAGCACCCCACCATGAGCACAGTCACCACGGAGCCGCGAGGAGCTGGCGCCGATGCCCGCTGGAGAGACCTCGACCATCTGCGGCGGACCAGCCCCATGAGCGACGCGGTGCTGGACGAGGTACGGGGCCGCCACATCAGGAGCGGCGACCACTGGCTGATCGACTTCGCCTCCTGCAACTACCTCGGCTTCGACTGGGACGCCGAGATCATGGACGCGATCGCGCCGGCCGTGCGCCAGTGGGGGACACACCCCAGTTGGTCCCGCCTCATCGGCAACCCGCGTATCTACCCGGAGATCGAGGAGCGGCTCGCGGCACTGCTCGGAGCGCCGGACACCCTGCTGCTGCCCACCGCCACACTGATCCACGCTTCGGTGATCCCCGTACTCGCGGGGGCGGGACACGTCTTCGTCGAGGCCAGGGCCCACAAGACCGTGTACGACGGCTGTGTGTCGGCCCGCGGCCAGGGCGCGCGGCTGCGGAGGTTCCGCGCCGACCGGCCCGGCGAGCTGGACGCCCAGCTGCGCGGCACGCCCCACGACGGACCGCTCCTGGTCTGCCTGGACGGCGTCGACAGCATGAGCGGCGACATCCCGGACCTCCCGGCGCTCGCGGGCATCTGCCGGGAGCACGGCGCGACGCTGTACGTGGACGACACGCACGGTTTTGGTGTGATCGGGGAGCGCACGGCACAGGAGACGTGCCCCTACGGCTCGCGCGGCAACAGCGTGGTCCGCCACACGGGCGAGAGCTACGACGACATCGTCCTGGTCGGCGGCTTCTCCAAGGCGTACTCCTCGCTGCTGGCCTTTCTCGCGCTGCCCTCTGCGCTCAAGGAGTATCTGAAGGTCACCGCGGGCCCCTATCTCTACTCCGGCCCGTCCCCCACCGCTTCGCTGGCGACGGCGCTGGCCGGTCTGTCGGTCAACGACCGCCGCGGGGACACCATCCGCGCCGACCTCTACCGCAAGACGACGCGGGTCCTCGACCACGTCCGCGCCCTCGCACTGGACGCCCATGGAACGACGGGCTTCCCCATCGTGGAGTTCCCCCTCAGTGACACGGCGGACCTGGACGACGTCGTCCGGTTCCTGTGGGACGAGGGCGTCTACGTCACCGTCGCGGCCTACCCCCTGGTGCCGCGCGCCCGGGTCGGCTTCCGCGTCCAGCTCACGGCGCTCAACTCCGACGAGGACATCGACCTGCTCAACGACGTGCTGAGCCGGCTCGCCGAGCGTGCGGTCCTGCGGCGGCGGGGATGACCACGGTGCCCGGGCCCGGCCCGCGCGGCACCGCGCCGATCCACAACGACGACGTGGAGTGGGACCGCTGGCCCGTCCGGGACTACCTGAGCGAGAACTACCGGGAACTGCACCCGTCGGACGCGGCGGTCATCGCCCATCACGCGGCGTACTACGGCACGTTGGCGCGTGACAGCGTCGAACGGTCCGTGGAGTTCGGAGCGGGCCCGAACCTCTACCCCCTGATGCTCGCCGCCGCCACGAGCCGCCGTATCGACGCCGTGGAGACGAGCGCGGCCAACGTCGCCTATCTCAGGCGGCAGCTCGGCCGTGGTCCGGACGCCGGCTGGCAGCCGTTCTACGACCTGTGCCGGGAACTGCTCCCGTCCCTGCCGGCCTCACCGTCCCGGGCGCTGGAGCGGGTGAGGGTCGTCCACGCGGACGCCAGGGCCCTGCCACCCGGCGGGTTCGGTCTGGCGTCCATGCACTTCGTCGCCGAGAGCGTGACCGAGGACTTCGAGGAGTTCACCGCACTGTGCCGGGTCTTCGCCCGGTCCGTCGCCCCCGGCGGGCACCTGGTGGCCGCGTTCATGGAGAACATGCCCACGTACCGCATCGGCCGTGCCTCACGCTGGCCCGGCTGCCCTGTCGACGCGGACGTCGTGCGCGAGGTGTTCACCCCGTGGACGGAGCGACTGGCCGTCACCCGGATCGACGCCGACCCGACGCTGCCGGACTACGGCGACTCGGGGATGGTTCTGCTGACAGCGCGAAGGCGGTCTCGATGAGGGCGATGTGACTGAACGCCTTCGGCGCGTTGCCCAGTTGCCGGCCCGCCACGGGATCCCACTGCTCGGCCAGCAGGCCGACGTCGTTGCGCACGGCGAGAACCCGCTCGAAGATCTCGCGGGCTTCGGGGACATGGCCGGTCGCCGCGAGGGCATCCGCGAACCACAGGGAACAGGAGACGAAGGCTCCTTCCCGACCGGCCATGCCGTTCCTGGTGCCCCCTTCGCTCGCGACGGGCGTGTAGCGGTGCAGAAACCCGCCCTCGTCCAGAGCGCGCAGCGCCCGCACGGTCCCCCGCACCCGGACGTCCGCGGCGGGCAGGAAGCCGAGCCGGGGCATGAGCAGCGCCGTGGCGTCCAGGGCCGTGGAGCCGTAGGACTGCACGAAACATCCCCGCCGGGCGTCCCAGCCCTCCCGGCAGACCTCCCGGTGCACCTCGTCGCGCATGGCCCGCCACTGTGCGGTGACGCCGTCGCGTCCGAGCAGACGCGCGATGCGCAGCGCGCGGTCGGCGGCGACCCAGGCCATGACCTTGGAGTGGACGAAGTGCCGTCCGGTGCCGCGCATCTGCCACAGGCCCTGGTCCGGCTCGTGCCAGTGCCGCTGGAGGTGGGCCATCAGCGCCTCCACCAGGCTCCACAGCGGGGCCGGCACGGCAATGCCCTCCCGCAACGACAGGAGGAGCGCGTCCAGCACCTCGCCGTAGACGTCCAGTTGGAACCGGCCGGCGGCGGAGTTGCCGAACCGGACCGGCCGGGAGTCCTCGTAGCCGGACAGCCACGACGCCTCGGTCTCCGGCAGCAGTCGCTGCCCGCCCACCCCGTAGACGTTCTGCAAATCGGCCGGGTCGCCCGCGACGGCCCGCATCAGCCATTGTAGCCAGGCCGTGGCCTCGTCGCGGTAACCGCAGCGCAGGAGGCAGGACAGGGCGAGCGTGGAGTCGCGCAACCAGCAGTAGCGGTAGTCCCAGTTGTCCTGTCCGCCGATGCGGCCCGGCAGTGAGGTGGTGGGAGCCGCGACGATGCCGCCGGTGGGAGCGTAGGTGAGCGCCTTGAGGGTGATGAGCGAGCGGACGACGGCGTCCCGCCACGGGCCGTCGTAGCGGCACCGGGCACTCCAGCACCGCCAGAAGTCGCCGGTCTCCTTCAGCGCCGTTTCGGCCGGGACGGCCAGCGTCGGCGGCGGACCGGACAGGTGGGAGGGCGACCACGCCAGGGTCAGGGCGATACGCCGGCCCGCCGCGACGGTGAAGTCGAAGACCGTGGAGTCGGCGGCGCCGAGGTCCTCGACCGGACCGTCGGCGGTCAGCCACACGGAATCCGGACCGGCGACGGCCACCATGCCCCTGCCCGTCTCGTCGCCGCGGATCCAGGGCACCACCCGTCCCTGATGGAACCGGAGCCTCAGTTCGCTGCGCACCCGGACGGCGCCCTGCATCCCCTCGACCACGCGCACCAGGCAGGGCGCTTGGGTGCGGGGCGGCATGAAGTCGGTGACCCGGACGGTCCCGCCCGGGCTCTGCCACACGGAGTCGAGGACGAGGGTGCCGGGCCTGTAGGAGCGTCCCGTGCAGCGCCCTCCCCCGACCGGGGCCACCCGCCAGAAGCCGTTGGCCTCCGTCCCGACCAGGGAGGCCAGGCAGGCCGGTGAGTCGAAGCGGGGCAGACAGAACCAGTCGACGGACCCGTCCCGGCCGACCATCGCGGCGGTTTCCAGGTCGCTGACGAGGGCGTAATCCTCGATGCGGGAACTCATGATCGGCGAGGAACGCTCTTCCTCCCCTTCGCTGGCTCACGCCACGACGAGGACGGTGAGGACGACTTCACCGTCGTCGCCGCGCCTGACTTCCGACGTCCGGTCTCCCCGACTCCCGGAGTCGTATATTTACGTCGTATACGTACACTCTGCACCCGCCTGTGCGTACAGTCAACACGATCAACGGCCGCATCGGACGACCACGTGGAGGCACGGCATGGCGAAGGAGCGACCCGAGACGGGACAGCGGGCGAGCGGGGGCGACCCGTCACCCGGGCGCCGGGCCAGCGACCGCGGCCGCTACGGACGCCTGAGCCGCGAACGGGTCCTGGCCAGCGCCCTCGAGCTGGTGGACCGCGAGGGGCTGTCCGCGTTGAGCATGCGCAGGCTCGGCGCGGAACTCGACGTCGAGGCGATGGCCCTGTACCGGTACGCGGCGAGCAAGGACGCCCTCCTGGACGGCCTGGTCGAGGCGCTCTACCTGGAGCTGGAGGAACGCCTCGCCGACGACGCGGAGTCCGGCGCGGACAGCGGCGCGGCCGACTGGCGCGCCGGGCTGCACCGCGTCGCACGCGGCACCTACGACGTCTGCCTGGCCCACCCGCAGGCGGTACCGCTGCTCGCCACCCGCATGCTGGCGGTTCCCCTCGCCCAGCGTCCTCTGGCCGTTCTGCGGGACCACGAGCGCGTGCTCGGACTGCTGCGGGACGGCGGCGTGGACGAGGCCCACGTCCCGGCCGCGTTCCAGGCCTTCACCGCCTGGCTCCTCGGATACGTGACGGTCGAACTGCGTCCGCTGGTGGACAACCCGGAGGAGCCGGACCCCGCCTTCCGTCTGGGCCTGCACCGGATGCCGCCGCAGGAACTGCCCGCACTGCGGGACGTCGCGCCCGCCCTGACGAACCGGGGCGGACCCGAGGGGCTGGCGGCAGGCCTGGACGCGCTCCTCGACCGTTTCACGGGGAGCGCGCCTCAAGGCTGAGCGAGGGCACCGCCGGCAACGCGACCGTGCGCCCCCGGTGGCGCCGGTCAGCGCTGTCTCCATGGTGACCGGATGCCCTGAACGGGCCCCGTCACCAGAGCTTGTCGATCCTCCCCGAGTGCAGCGCGATACGGCTGTCGCGGAACGACGGCTCCGCAGCGCGGCTGCCGGCGGTGAAGAAGCAGCCCATGGTCACCTTGTCGAAGGCGGACCAGTCGCTCGGGAACGGCGACTCGGCCGTCCCGCCGACCAGGACGGTGCCGGGCAGCCGCCGCCAGCCGGCACTCTCGTAGAACGCCTGCAGCGGGCGGTCGCAGGTGAACAGGCCGACCTCCAGGCCCTGTTCGGCCATCGCCTCCCGCGCGGTGCTCACCAGGTGTCTGCCATGGCCCCGGCCGCGCGCCTCGGGCCGCGTGACCACCGTGCTCAGCCCGCCGGCCGCCCAGCGCCGCCCGGCGTGCGTGATCTCCTTGGTGAGCACGTCCAGCGCCGCGAGCACCGTGTCACCGGACACGAGCAGCATGGACACCGGTCGCAGCGCGGGGTCGTGGACCGGCTCCAGGGACGCGGCCGACACCTCGTCCGAGGACGGCCAGGCCCCCTCCTGCAACGCGCGCACCTGCCGGCGCAGCCCGGCCGGGACGGCCTCTTCGGGGTAGGTCAGAACCGTCGCTTCCGCGGGGACGGGGATCACCGCGCTCCTTCCGTCGGGGCCGTCGTTCAGGGTAGCGCCCTCGCGATCACGCCGACGGGGGGGACCGTCCCGGAGGCGGTCCCCCACGGCGCGCCGTGTGCCGGCCCGGTCACGAGACGTCGTCAGGCCCCGGACGGGCGCTCTCCCGTGCGGTCAGCACCGTGTGGATCAGCCGGGCCCCGGCGCGCGCCGTGCGGTCGTCCGCGTCGAGTCCCGGGTTCAGCTCGGCGATGTCGCACAGCGCCAGCTTGCCGCCGGCGGCGACCCGGGCGCAGACCCGCTCCACGACCTCCATCGCGACCCCGTACGCGGCCGGCGCGCTGACCCCCGGCGCCGTGCCGGCGGGCAGGACGTCGAGGTCGACGCTGAGGTGGACCAGATCGCAGGAGGCGAGGAACTCGTCCACGAACCGGTCGGTCCGGTCCCGGTCGAGCGGCCCGCAGCCGGTGTCCGGCAGGTACCGCACCCCGAGCCCCGCCGCCGTGCGGAACAGCCGCTGTGTGTTGCTGGGCTGGCTGATGCCCAGCACCCAGTAGTTCAGCGCCCGGCCGCGACCGGCCTCGTCCCGCGCCATCTGCAGGAACGGGGTGCCGGAGCTGGGCACGGGATCGTCGCGCAGATCGAAATGGGCGTCGAGGTTCAGCACCCCGACCCGCGCGCCGCCCCGGACCGCGCGGCTCGCGGCCAGGCCCCGGTAGCTGCCGTAGGCGACCTCGTGACCGCCGCCGAGCACGACGACGGGCACACCGCGGTCGACCAGCGGGGTGACCACCCGGCCGAGCCGGCGCTGGCCCTCATCCAGGTCGCCGTCGGTGACGGCGACATCGCCCGTGTCCAGGACGCGCAGCGGGTGCGGGAGAGCCATGGAGGCCAGGGCGCGGCGCAGTGCGGAGGGACCGTCCGCCGCGCCCTGGCGGCCTTTGTTGCGACGGACCCCCTCGTCGCTGGCGAAGCCGACGAACGCGGCGTCGTACGCGGCGCCTTCGTCGTGGGCCGCGCTCGCGTCCGGTACGACGGCGTGGTGCCAGCGCAGGGTGTCGGCGCCCGGACCGTCGTCGCGGCCCGTCCAAGGCGCGGGCGCCACGCCGACGCCGGCAGTCCGCGGGGTGCTCAGGGTCTCGCTCACTTCTCGTCCGTCTCCGCCATCGGGATGCGCACCCCGCGGTCCTTGGCGACGGTGGCGGCGTACTCGTAGCCGGCGTCGACGTGCCGGATGACGCCCATGCCGGGGTCGTTCGTCAGCACGCGCGACAGCTTCCGGGCGGCCAGCTCGGTGCCGTCGGCGATGCAGACCTGGCCGGCGTGGATCGAGCGGCCCATGCCGACGCCGCCGCCGTGGTGGATGGACACCCAGGACGCGCCGGAGGAGGTGTTGACGAGCGCGTTGAGCAGCGGCCAGTCGGCGATGGCGTCGGAGCCGTCGAGCATCGACTCGGTCTCGCGGTACGGCGAGGCCACCGAGCCGGAGTCGAGGTGGTCACGGCCGATCGCGACCGGGGCGGACAGCTCACCGGAGGCGACCATCTCGTTGAACTTCAGGCCCGCGCGGTGCCGTTCGCCGTAGCCGAGCCAGCAGATCCGGGCGGGCAGGCCCTCGAACGCGACGCGCTCGCCCGCCATCTTGATCCACCGGTGCAGGTGCTCGTTGTCCGGGAACAGCTCCAGGATGGCCCGGTCCGTGGCCTCGATGTCCTTGGGGTCGCCGGACAGGGCGGCCCAGCGGAACGGGCCGAGGCCCTCCTCGAACAGCGGGCGGATGTGGGCCGGGACGAAGCCGGGGAAGGCGAAGGCCCGCTCGTAGCCGGCCTTGCGTGCCTCGTCCCGGATGGAGTTGCCGTAGTCGAAGACCTCGGCGCCCTTGTCCAGGAAACCGACCATGGCCTCCACGTGCCGGGCCATCGACCAGCGGCTGCGCTCGGTGAACGCGGCCGGGTCCTTCCGCGCCAGCTCGTGCCACTCGGCCACGCTCACCCCGAGGGGCAGGTACGACAGCGGGTCGTGCGCGGAGGTCTGGTCGGTGACGATGTCGATCGGCGCGTCCATCTCCAGCAGCTTCGGGAAGACCTCCGCCGCGTTGCCCTCCAGGCCGATCGACAGCGCCCGGCCCGCCTCCTTGGCCTCGATGGCGAGGCTCAGGGCGTGGTCGAGGTCCTTCGCGGCGACGTCGAGGTAGCGGTGCGCGATCCGGCGCTCGATCCGGGTCGGGTCGACGTCGACGCAGATCGCGACGCCCTCGTTCATCGTGACGGCGAGCGGCTGGGCGCCGCCCATACCGCCGAGACCCGCGGTGAGCGTGATCGTCCCGGCGAGGCTGCCGCCGAACTTCTTGCGGGCGACGGCGCCGAACGTCTCGTACGTGCCCTGGAGGATGCCCTGGCTGCCGATGTAGATCCAGGAACCGGCGGTCATCTGGCCGTACATGGTCAGGCCCTCGGCCTCCAGGCGGCGGAACTCCTCCCAGTTCGCCCAGTCGCCGACGAGGTTGGAGTTGGCGAGCAGCACGCGCGGCGCCCACTCGTTCGTGCGCATCACGCCGACCGGCTTGCCGGACTGCACCAGCAGCGTCTCGTCGTCCTTCAGCGTCTTCAGGGTGCGCACGATCGCGTCGAACGCGGGCCAGTCGCGGGCGGCTTTGCCGGTGCCGCCGTAGACGACGAGGTTCTCCGGGTGTTCGGCGACCTCCGGGTCGAGGTTGTTCATGAGCATCCGGAGCGCGCCCTCCTGCTGCCAGCCGAGGCAGTTCAGGTCGGTACCGCGGGGGGCGCGGATGGTGCGGGAGTCCGGGGAAACGCCGGTCATGGTGCCTCCAGGGGAAGTCGCGTCCGGGCAGGCCGAAGGGCGAGCCGAACTGGCGGAAGGGAGATGTTGCCGACAAGCTGAGGCCGGGGCGACACCCTCCATGACAGGCGACGCGGCGGTCCGGAACCAGCGCCCCGCTCCCGCTTTCTCGCATCCGAGACGGTTACGACGTGAGGGCGGCGGCCGGGAAGGCCGCGCGCGGGAGGACGGGCGCGCCCGGGGCCGGAGGACGGGTACACCGGGGGCGGAGGACGGGTGAACCGGCGGGAGGACGGGCGCACCCGGGGGGCGGGCGCACCGGGGCGGAAGGGGGCCGCGGCCTAGAATTCCGGGCGGACCCGGACAGGCGACGAGGACGGTGAGCGGCTTGGCCGCAAGGGATGCGGAGCTGGCCCGGCTGTACGAGGAGCGGACCGCCGGCTCGCTGCCGGCATACCGGCGCGTGAAGGACCTCGTCACCGAGCAGATCACCAGTGGGCGGTGGCGCGAGGGCGACGCGCTGCCCTCGGAGAACCAGTTCGTCGAGTCGCTCGGGCTGTCGCGCATGACGATCAACCGGGCGCTCAGGGAGCTGAGCACGCAGGGGGTGCTGCGCCGCGTCATGGGCGTGGGCACCTTCGTGGCGCGGGGCAAGGGCACGTCCGCGCTGGTCGAGGTGCACGACATCGCCGAGGAGGTCCGCCGCCGCGGGCACCGCCACCGGGCACGGGTGCTCGAGCTGTGCGAGGAGGAGGCGGGGCCGGACCTGGTCGCCCAGTTCGGACTGGGCGCGCGACGCACCGTCTTCCACTCGCGGGTGGTGCACATCGAGGACGACGTGGCGATCCAGCTGGAGGACCGGTACGTGCACCCGCGGTTCGCACCCGGCTACCTCGACCAGGACTTCACACGGCGCACCCCGAACGCCTTCCTGTCCGAGGTCGCGCCCCTGGACCGGGGCGAGCACATCGTGGAGGCGGTCCTGGCGTCCTCGGAGGAGGCCGCCCTGCTGGGCATCGGGCGCTTTGAGCCGTGCCTGCTGATCCAGCGCCGCACCTGGTCGCACGACGCGCTGGTGAGCGTCGCGCGGCTGCTGCATCCCGGATCGCGCTACCGGTTGCAGGGCACGTTCGAGGCGCACTGAGGGGATCCGGCCTCCCCGGGGCTGTTCAGGGGCGCGCGGCCGGACATGGCCTCCGTAGGACCGTTCAGGGGCACGCGGCCGGACATGACCTCCGTGGGGCTGTTCACGGAGCGCGGCCGGACACGGCCGCCGTGAGCCGCGCCGCGCCCTGGCGGAGCACGTCGCGGACGTACTCCTCCTCGTGCCGTGAGTAGTGCCGCCGCCAGGTGCTGCTGAGCGCGGCGACCGGCAGGGCGTTGTGGTCGAACGCGGCGACGCCCACCGACCGGAACCCCTCCGACACCAGCTCGACCTCCTCCGACCAGCCCCGCTCCCGGTCCTGCTCGAGCAGCGCGAGCAGTTCGGTGAGCGAGCGGGGGCCCTTCCCGGTCCGCGTGACGAGGTCGCCGGGGCGCGGGAAGAGCGCCCGGACCTGGGCCGGTGGCGAGTACGCGAGGATCGCCCGTCCGCTGGCCGTCAGATGGGCGGGCAGACGTACCCCGATGTCGGTGACGAGGGCGCCGTCCACGTCCGCCGACCACCCGCTGGGTGGCCGCTCCTTGAGCAGATACACGGTCTCGGCGCCGTACAGGACGCCGAGATGGACGGTCTGCCCCAGGCGCGCGGCGAGCGTGCGCAGGATGGGCCGCGCCAGCCGCTCGAGCGGCTCGTGCCGCAGATAGGCCGAGCCGATCTCGAAGGAGGCGACACCGAGTCCGTACGCCTGCTCCTTCGGCACGTACGACACGAAGCCGCGGTCCACCAGGACGTTCAGGATGTGGTAGGCCGACGAGCGGGGGATGCCCAGGTCGCGGGCGAGCGCGGCGACCCGTACGGGCCGGGAGCGGCCGGCGAGATGCAGCAGGATGTCGAGCGCGCGCCCCACGGCGGGCGAGGTACTGCTCGATGTGGTCGCGTGTCCGGTCATTGGTCCACCTCTTGACCCTCCTGTCTATACAGGAATATACAGCGACCCTCCCGTCGATCGGGCTCGTCGAGGACCGCAGCGCCGCCGCGCGGTGTACGCGCTGTGGCTGCGTCCGCGGTGGCGCGCCGCAACCGCGCCGGCGGTCGGTGAAACGTCTGGGATACCGGACACCAACTCGGCCGAGACCGTCGCGGCGCGGCGCTGACATGGGAGTTCATGGAGTCATGAACGTGGAAGTGAATGTCGGTCCCCTGTCCCCCGAAGACGTCGTCGCGGTAGCCCGCCACGACGCACCCGTCGTGCTCGCCCAGGACGCGCTGAAGGAGATCGCGCGCAGCCGTGAGGTCATCGAGGGCCTCGCGGACGACGTGGTGCCTCACTACGGGGTCTCCACCGGGTTCGGGGCCCTGGCCACCCGGCACATCCCGACCGCGCTGCGGGCGCAGCTCCAGCGCAGCCTGGTCCGCTCGCACGCCGCGGGTTCCGGGCCCGAGGTCGAGCGTGAGGTCGTCCGCGCGCTGATGCTGCTGCGTCTGTCGACGCTCGCGACGGGCCGTACCGGTGTGCGGGTCGAGGTCGCCGAGACGTACGCGGCTCTGCTGAACGCCAAGATCACGCCGGTGGTGCACGAGTACGGCTCGCTGGGCTGCTCCGGCGACCTCGCGCCGCTCGCGCACTGCGCGCTCGCCGTGATGGGCGAGGGCCGGGTTCGGGACGCCGACGGCGAACTGCGCGACGCGGCCGACGCGCTCGCCGAGGCCGGGATCAGCCCGGTGGTGCTCAGCGAGAAGGAGGGGCTGGCCCTCATCAACGGCACCGACGGCATGCTCGGCATGCTCGTCCTCGCCTGTCACGACCTGCGGGGCCTGGTGCGGGTCGCCGACATCGCCGCCGCGATGAGCGTCGAGGGCCAGCTCGGCACGGACGCGGTGTTCGCCGCCGACCTCCAGGCCCTGCGGCCGCACCCCGGGCAGGCCGACAGCGCCGCCAACCTGCGGTCGCTGCTCGCCGGTTCGGGCATCATGGCGAGTCACCGGGGTCCCGAGTGCACCCGCGTGCAGGACGCCTACTCGCTGCGCTGCTCGCCGCAGGTGCACGGCACCGTGCGGGACACGCTGGCGCACGCCGAGCTCGTCGCCTCCCGTGAGCTCGCCAGCGCGGTCGACAACCCGGTCGTCACCCTGGACGGGCGGGTGGAGTCCAACGGCAACTTCCACGGGGCGCCCGTCGCCGCCGTACTGGACTTCCTCGCCATCTCGGTGGCGGACCTGGCGTCGATCTCCGAGCGGCGCACGGACCGGTTCCTGGACACGGCCCGCAACCACGGGCTGAACGCGTTCCTCGCCGACGATCCCGGCGTCGACTCCGGGCACATGATCGCCCAGTACACGCAGGCCGCCATCGTCTCGGAGCTGAAGCGGCTCGCCGCGCCGGCGTCCGTCGACTCGATCCCCTCCAGCGCCATGCAGGAGGACCACGTCTCGATGGGCTGGTCGGCCGGGCGCAAGCTGCGCCGCGCCGTGGACGGTCTCACCCGGGTGCTCGCCGTCGAGCTGTACACGGCCGCCCGCGCCCTCGACCTGCGCGCCCCGCTCGACCCCGCGCCCGGCACGGCCGCGGTGCGCGACGGCCTGCGCGAGGTCGTGGCGGGGCCCGGCCCCGACCGCTGGCTGGCGCCCGAGATCGAGGCCACGTTCGCCTACGTCGCGTCCGGCACCGCCGTGTCCAAGGCCCAGGCCGCGGTGGGCACCCTGGCGTAACGCCCGCGGGGCCACCACGGCCGTTGCCCCGGCCCGCCGTCGAGGCGGACCGGGGCGTACGCGTTCGGACCGGGGCCGCGCGCGTTCAGTGCGCGGGGCGCCGGGCCGTGATCACGTAGTAGTCGAGGAGCCCGTCGCGGTAGGCGCCGAGGAAGTTGCGCGGCCAGCCGGCGGGCAGGTCGACCCCGGCGAGGAAGTGGTCGAAGCCGGGCCAGACGTGCTCGCCGATCGACTCGGCGCACACGTCGGCCAGGCCCGCGGCGCGCAGGGCGTCGAGCAGCGTGGGGAGCGGGTGCGGCTGGTCCAGGCCGGTCGCGAAACTGTCCAGACGCTCGGCGAGGGCCTGGGCCTTCGCGGGGTCGGCGTCGGGTACGAAGAAGCTGGTGACCGCCAGCCGTCCGGCCGGGCGCAGTACGCGGGCGGACTCGCGCGCGAAGGCGGTCAGATCACGGAAGTGCTGCGCGGCCTCGACCGAGTACAGACGGTCGAACTCACCGTCCGCGCACGGCATCCGTTCGGCCGCGCCGCGGACGAACCGAAACCGCCGCGGGTCACGGGCCAGCAGGTCGGCATGGGCTGCGCGGGCCCGCGCCAGCTGCTCCGGGTGGATGTCCACTCCGGTCACCGCCGCGCACCCGAACTCGCCGAGCGCCAGCGCCCCGCCGAGCCCGAGCCCGCAGCCGATCTCGACGGCACGACTGCGGCCGGCCTCGGGGGCGAGGGCCCGCAGCACCCGCCGGTACAGGTTCCGTTCGCTGCGCACCCGGTCCTCGGTGCTCAGGGGGTGCTCCAGGGACATCCCCTGCCAGTCACCGAAGTTGATGAATCCGCCCGCGAAAGCGGGCACCGAACTCAGGTCCACGGGCCCGTAGACCTCCCGCACCGCCGGTGCGATCTCCTCGTCGGCCGTTTCCGGTTCGTAGGCGGTCATGCACGCATCGTAGCGATGCCCGCGTACGCCACAGGAGTGACGCTACGGCCCCGTCCGGCAATCCGTCTCGCATCCAAGACGTCGCGGAGCGCGTCCGTCCGCTCGGTCCGGGCGGACGTAGTCTCGCGCCATGTCCGTCGTACCGGCCGCCGCCCAGGTCCTCGCCATCCTCCGCTACCTCGCAGGCCAGGCCGGGCCCGTGCCGGCCGCGGCGATCAGCCGGGACGTCGGTGTGCCCCGGTCGACCACGTACCACCTGCTCGACACGCTCGCCCGTGAGGGGTTCGTCGTGCATCTGCCGGAGGAGAGGCGGTACGGCCTCGGGGTCAGCGCGTTCGAACTGGGCTCCGGCTACAGCCGGCAGGCGCCGTTCGAACGCCTGGCCAGGGTGCCGCTCGCCCGGCTCGTGGACCGCACCGGGCACAACGCGCACCTGGCGGTCCTGCACGGCCGCGAGGTCATCTATGTGATCGAGGAACGCGCACCCGGCCGTCCGCCGCTGGTGACCGAGGTGGGCGTACGGCTGCCCGCCCACCTCACGGCCAGCGGCCGGGCCGTCCTGGCGCGTCTGCCGGCGGCGCAGGTGCGGGCCCTGTTCCCGGACGCCTCGACGTTCGTGCGCCGCAACGACCTCGGGCCGACGTCGCTGTCGGCGCTGCGCCACCTGCTGACGGAGGTACGCGCGCGTGGTTACGCGACGGAGGAGGACGAGATCACTCCGGGCTTCTCCTCGGTGGCCGCCGCCGTGCTGGACCACAGCGCCCACCCGATCGCCGGTGTGGCGGTCACCTTCCCCGGCGGCGAGGTCGACGAGGCGCAGCGGCTGCGGATCGCCGACGAGGTGGGCCGCGTCGCCCGCGAACTGACCCGCCGGGTGGGCGGCGTGGCGGGCTGACGTCTGCCCCCGGGCATGACGCGAAGGAGGAAACCGAAGAGGTCCACCCGGTCCTGAACTCTTGGCTCACTAGAAGACACATTGGCTTGGTCGAGAAGTGACGGATTCGGCGCTCATCAGCCGGAGTGTTTGTTTTCAGGGTTCGGTGAACTATTCGGCAACGCGTCAACGCATGGAGGATCGGCGCCATGATCCGCTCGGCACGCCCAGAAGTTCACTGATGTCGATATTGTCAGCCTAAGTACTCTATGACGCGCGTACAGGTTTAGGCATACTGCGGTGCGCTATCGACACACTTTACGTTCCACACCAGTCGGTACATGGTCGGCATACTGTTGACGAGGTACTTCGCTAGCCCGTTTTCGCTTTTCCACAGTTGAGCGCCGCCCGGACCTTCGACGTGGGAGTTCGCGGGGATTGGCAGTCTCCAGCCGATCCAGGCATGGCCAGGTATTCTGCCTGTTGTTGCGCCTTTTTCCATTGTGTAGCCATAGGCGTCGGGAGCTGCGCTGTTTCGTCCACAGACTTGCGAGACTGCGCTTGCGGGGCTAGCGGCAAACCCTATGCCCATTGCAAGACTCGCAACTGCGAGGGCGCTGGCAGCTCGTTTGAATCCACTCCGTTGTGTCTTAGGTGACATTTGAAACATCTCCTCTCCCAAAGAGACACTCAGACACATCCAGGAGAGCAGGTTATGACACACAACTCAATGTTGACTTTAGCGGGATCACCAGGACAATAGGTGCGGTTCCTGAGCTTCACCCCACCTCCGCCGTATCGGGGCCCTACGCAGAGAGGGCTCTTCGGGCACTCGAGGGCAGGCGGTGTCTGCCCGATCCGCTGGCGAGCGTAAGCCCTCCCTGCTCCCAACACGATGCAGGCCACCGGCCAAACCCTCAGGGCCTTCGAGCCGAGCGCTACATGAGCGGTGCCGTTACAGAGGGAACCGCTTCGTGAACTCGACGAAGTGGGCCCATGCCGCCAGCGGGAGGGCCAGCCGGCCGCCGTCGCGTTGTTTTGTGTCTTGGACCAGTACGACAGCGGGGTTGTTGTCGGCTACTTCGACACAGTTCTCGGTGCCGGTGTAGGAGCTGGTGCGCCAGTTTGGTTCGACAGTCACGTTGATCTCCTCCTAGTTCGTTGCCATGGTGTCGAAGTGCTGGACGGCCTCGACGATGAGGTCTCTCGCCACGGCCCCGTAGACCGCTGATTGCTGCAAGAGGGAGAAGGCCTTGGCGTACAGCTCGATCTCGCGAGGTTGCGTCACTGACATCTCCGCTGAGAAGGTCTCCACGAGTACAAGGGTGTTGTCGAACATCGAGAA
The DNA here is from genome assembly GCF_040637635.1 of Streptomyces sp. NPDC028635. Lineage (NCBI taxonomy): Bacteria > Bacillati > Actinomycetota > Actinomycetes > Kitasatosporales > Streptomycetaceae > Streptomyces > Streptomyces sp. NPDC028635. The sequence goes on from NZ_JBEZWX010000010.1 coordinate 133,407, forward strand.
TGAGTGGCCAAGCCACAGGCCCGTGGGTGCGGAGCGAGGGATGATGCCCAGGCTGACTCGCGACAGCGCCATGACCGCCATGAGGCGATCAAGCTGGGACTTCATCACGTCTGGACCGCCCACGTTGGAGTAGAGGGCCTGCTCTCCAAGGAGCACGCTGTAGATCCGGGTCCCCTCGTAGAGGTACCGCTGCCGCTCCAACCTCTTGGCCACCGCGGCTTCGGTGTCGTTTGGGATCTCGTAGTACTCGACGGCTTGCCGGAAGACCTCAGCGGCATAGTCCGGGGTCTGGAATGTCCCCCAGATCATGCTTGGCTGCCAGATGCGGAAGACCTTGGTCCTCGCGTACACGGGGAGGGCCTTCTTCTGCCGCTGCTCAGCCCCGGTCTGGATCTGCCGGCGCCACTCCACCCACAGCTCATCGATGTGGCGAACGGTTGCGATGAGATCGTTGATGTGCTCTTCTCTGCCGGTGACCTGACACCAGGCCCTGATGTCGGCCTCGCTCGCGTTCTGCTTCCCGTTCTCGAGGCGGGAGACCTTCGACTCCTGCCAGTTGAGGGTACGCGCGAGGGCCCGGCCGCTTGCGAAACCGGCGTCTTTCCGGAATTCGCGCAGCCGGGCACCCAGGGCTTGCCGTACCTCTTCGGCTTGCTTGCTCACCGTTGGTTCAGGGCTTGTACTCGTTGTGCGGAATCGCGAGGCCCCACAACAGGTCGCGGACCCGAGCACACTCGGACACCACCTCTGGGGCGTCGACCAGCTCAGACCCCAGAACACGGCCGTGCGCGTCGAAGTGGCCTACGGCCAAGAGCCGGCCGTCGAACAACCACCAGTCGTTCCCGTCCACGGGGAGGCTGAGGTCACCAGGCACGTCGTGCCGCGGAAGCCAGCGGATTGCCTCGCCAGCCTCCTCGTTGATCGAGGTGGTGGCGTGCTCCCACTGGATGTAGGGCGAGTGCGGCTCGGTCACCACACGTACTCGCCGCACGGTCTTGCCCTCGCCCGTGACCCGCCTGACCATACGAAGCCACGGCTCCATGTATGAGTTGTCGACGGGTTCCCCACGGAGCCAGCTCGCGTACGGGCCGTCTTCGTCAGGGACGGAGTAGTCGTCCCGCAGCTCCAGGTGGAAAGCATCCTGCGCGAACTGCTCAAAGAGCTGGTTGCGCTCGGCGCTGGAGATCAACTCCACGCGGTTCCTCCAGTAGGGCGGTGATCGCGGCCTTGGGCACTTCGACCACGGTCTCGTAGTCCGGAATCTCCATCTGGGCCAGGGCCTCGGGGTCTGTCACCTCTTGGCCCTGGACGACGAACGTACCTCCCGGCGTGAGGATCATGATGGGGTCCTCGACACGCCGGATCTCACCGGTCGCCATCCCGTCCTTCGTCAGGTGCTCGAACAGTTCTGTCGGCACCTCTACTGCTGTCTCCCCCTCGCCCAGTTGCAGCTGCATGAGTAGGTCGTTCGCGAAGATTTTCCAGCCCTGCACGAGGTACGTGCCTCGATCGGTTGCGTACAGGGTCGGGCAGTCTCCGACATTGGAGTTCTTCCCAAGGAACCGTAGCTTCAAGGTCGTTCTCCTGTCCGCTGCCTTGCGCCGGATTGCGCGACAAGACGATGGTCGTGAGGGCGTTCGAGCCCGTCAACCGGCTTGCTGCAAACTCGCGCAATCTGCTTGGGACTTGGGAGCCAGCCGCTCTACGTTCGTCGTCGAGCCCAAAGCTACTCAGACGCAAGCACCGAGGGGAGAAGCGTGGTGGCGAGCGTGACCGGAGAACGTGACGAGACGGCCGTTGGCAGCTTGCCTATCGACGTGAAGCTGATCGCGGAGACGATCGACCTCGCCTGGAGCATGAGCCTGAGCACGTCGACGCGCCAGGACATCGACACGAGGACCCAGGAGCTCATCGGACACATCAACCTGTTGCGTGGTCAGCCCCTCGACGAGAAGCGGGACCCGCACGTCTTGCGACTCCTGGGCATTGTGGAGCGGCACCTCAACCCGAGCGACCGGCCGACCAGGCGCACGCCGGCCTACGAGGCGTACAACTTCATGCGCGACACCGCCGTCTTCGCCAAGGCCTTGCTGTCGGCGTATGGGCATGCGCACGAGATGCCGGGAGCCTCTTCATCCGGGGCTTCTGCATCATCGGCCGACACCACGACTTGGTGCAGTTTATCGGCCCAGTCGAGACCGCAGGCATGACGGCTCCGGTCTACGCCTGCGAAGCCTGCTGCGATTACCTGCGCCAGTACATACGCGACTACGTCGCCCAGTGGGACGCACGTCCCGCCTCTTAGCTCCTCGCCTGTCTGCTTCCCCCCGTGGCGGATGGGCGGGGTCAAGTGCCCGCCCCCCGGTCTGGGACGTCACAAGTCGGACCGGAGGGCGGGTCAGCAAGTGCACCAGCGGCACGGGGACCGCATCCCCGTAACCAGATGCACCAGGGAGGACTTTCCCATGGACGCCAACCTCTACACGATGCCCGCCGAGGGCCTCTCGACCGAGAACTTCTGTGGCGGCCCCTGCACCGAGGGCTGCGTCGAGATCGCTGCGATCCCCGGCGCCGAGTCGGCCTTCGTCATCCAGGACTCCAAGCCGGAGGGCGCGGGGCGCGAGCTGCGCTTCACCGAGGCGGAGCTGGACGACTTCGCCCTCGGGTGGGTGAAGAAGCGGGGTCTGACCGTCTGACCCTGCTACACGTCCAGGTACACCCACTGCGGACCGTCCCCGGCTTGTCCGGGGGCGGTCTGCCCCGTCTCACGGAAAGGTGCCAATGAAACGCTGGTCAGGACACTTCCATGGGTTCGGCCCATGGGTAGGACCACCGGACGTCTACCACAACGAAGGCGACCGCCGGCCACCTCACCCTGACCCTCCCCCACCGCCCAGAGACGATGAGGACAAGGAGGCGGTGAAGCGGCTCCAGCGCTACCGCGAAGTCGCGGCCACGTTCCCCACCTCTGGCTTGCCGCCCATGATGTCGGGCCACTGGCTCCTCAAACGCAACCAGGCCTCCCTCGATCGAACATGGACTGATGCGTCTCCCGCTGTGGACTGGATGACCAAGCACCACGAGGACAACCCACCCGTCGAGACCGAGGACGGACAGCAGGCTTACGGCGACCTCGCCACCAAGCGCGAGTATGCGCTCGCGGTGCTTCCGGGCGGTGTCGACGTCAGTTGGGTGTACTACACGAAGTCGGGAAACATCGTGTCCATCAGTCTCGTGTGCTGTCCCAACATCCATCATCCGGATCTCGCTTGCCCACTGCCTTCCGCGCTGTGAATACGAGCAGAGAGCCCTGGTCTTTGTGCGCCCGCCGGGGCTCTCCTGATTTCCATCAACTTGTTTGCCATATTGAAAAATGCGCCACTTCGCCATATGCCGTGCAAGTTGCACCATATGGACATTAATGCAACTGTTAAACGTTTCGGCTTGACCTAGCATCCATTCATCACCAGCCCTGACCCGCGGTTCTTTCACTTCTAGCGAAAGGTTGCTGAGCACGTGCGAATGTTTCGGGAAGCTCGTCCGCCCGATGCTCCTCACCCTTATTGCCGAGCGGCCAGCCGAAGTATGCGGCGCCCGCCGGAAAGAGGACGTTGCCTGCCTGGGTGAGGGGACTATCGCCGTTGGTAACACCCGGAGCATCGTCTATGACCGAAGCCAGGAGCGCGGTCTACGAAACAAGGTCGTCGAGAAGCAGCCCGAGACGCAAAATGGCAAGCGCGTCCTGCCGCTGCCCGAGCCCCTTGATAGCGCGCTTTGCCGTTCTTCGGGCTCGCCAGGAGCGGGAGAAGGATCAAGCCGGCGAGGCCTACGAGGACTCAGGCTGTGTCGTGGTTGATGAACTGGGCCGTCCGTTCAAGACCGACGAGCTTCGCCATGAGGCGCAGAAGCTGATGGAGGCCGCGGGCGTGCGTAGGGTTCGTCTCTACGACGCGCGGCAAGCATGCCTGTCGTGGATGGCGAACAACGGTGTGCCGGACACGGTCGTTTCTGCCGGGGCCGGGCACAGTGACCTCTCCTTCACCAAGCGTGTCTACGTACACCCTCATCCGCAGAGCCTCAAGGCAGGCTCAGAGAAGCCCGCTCAGCTGCTCGGGTCGGGAAGATCATCCCTATTGCTGACAGATTGTGAGAGCTGATCTCAGAAATGATCAAGGGCCTTGCTTCACATAGTGCGAACCAAGGCCCTGACCTGCGACTACGGAGCTGTGCTCCCGTCGGGACGACAGGATTTGAACCTGCGACCCCTTGACCCCCAGTCAAGTGCGCTACCAAGCTGCGCCACGTCCCGGCCGCGCCGATCCACGGGTGTCCCGTGTGATCGCGCGAACAGCACTTTACCCCACACCGGGGGCCTGGCCGAAGGGGGCGCCGGTGCCACGGGACAATCGAGGCATGACAGGCACGAGCGGCACGGCATCCGAGGACGGCGCGTTCGCGCCGCGGGCGGGCGGCGGCGGCCGGGACCGGGACGGCGAGGGGCGGGCGCGCAACGCGCGGCCCCGGGACGGGCTGGGCCGGCCCCTGCCCTACGGCGCCCCGGGCGTGGCCCGGCAGCCGGAGGGGGTGGTGCGCGCCCCGGAGGAGTCCGTGGCCGAGGCGCAGGCGCTGCTGGACGCGGGCAAGCCGTTCCACGCGCACGAGGTGTTCGAGGACGCCTGGAAGTCGGGTCCGGAGCGGGAACGGACCCTGTGGCGGGGGCTCGCCCAGCTCGCCGTGGGCCTCACGCACGCGGCGCGCGGGAACGCCACCGGCGGGGCGCGGCTGCTGCGGCGCGGTGCGGGCGCCGTCGAGGAGTGGGCGGCGGACACCGGCGAGGGGCGGCCGTACGGCATGGAGCTGGGCTCCCTCGCGGCCTGGGCGCGGGAGCTGGCCGCCGTGGTGGAGGCCGGCGGCGCTCCCGTGGACGCCCGGGAGCGGGCACCCCGGCTGCGCTGACCGGCGGCCGGTGCGGTCACTGTCAGTGGCGTACGGCAGACTCGGGGCGTGCGAAAGATTCATGTCATCGGGATCGGTGCCGGCGATCCCGACCAGCTGACCCTGCAGGCGGTCAAGGCGCTGCGCGCCACGGACGTGTTCTTCGTCCTCGACAAGGGCGAGGTGAAGAACGACCTGGTCCAGCTGCGCCGGGACATGCTCGAGGCGCACATACCCGAGGGCGGCTACCGGGTGGCCGAGGCGCGCGACCCGGAGCGGGACCGACGCGCGGGCGGCGCCGCGTACTCACCGGCCGTCGGTGACTGGCGCAGCGCCCGCGCGGGCATCTACGAGCGGCTGATCGCCGAGGAGCTGGGCGAGGAGGAGACCGGCGCGTTCCTGGTGTGGGGCGACCCCGCGCTCTACGACAGCACGATCGCGATCCTGGACGAGGTGCTCGAGCGGGGCACGGTCGCCTTCGACTACGACGTCGTGCCCGGTATCAGCAGTGTCTCCTCGCTCGTGGCCCGGCACCGCACGGGGCTGAACCGGGTGGCGCGGCCGGTGCAGATCACGACCGGCCGGCGGCTCGCGGAGGGCTTCCCGGAGGGGGTGGACGACGTGGTGGTGATGCTGGACGCGCACCAGGCCTTCCGGCAGTACCTCGACCAGGACATCGACATCTACTGGGGCGCCTACCTCGGCACCCCGGACGAGATCCTCGCCTCCGGTCCGATCGCCGAGGCCGCGCCGCGCATCGAGCGGCTGCGGGCCGAGGCGCGGGAGCGCAAGGGCTGGATCATGGACACGTATCTGCTGCGCCGCAATCCGAAGGACGGCTGAGGCACCCGCCAAGGAAACGTCCGAGGCACCCGCCCGGGCCACCGGGCATGCGGGGGCGGGCCGCCGGTGTGATCGTGACCTCGTGACAGTCGCCGAGCAGAGCGCACCGCCGGCCGCGCAGCCACCGGTGCTGGACGTACGCCGCCGGAACATCGTCTTCGTGACGATCATGCTGGGCATGCTGCTCGCGGCCCTCGACCAGACCATCGTGGGCACCGCGCTGCCGACGATCGTCTCGGACCTGGGCGGCGCCGCGCACATGTCGTGGGTGGTCACCTCGTACCTCCTGGCGGAGACCGTCGCGACGGTGCTGGTGGGCAAGTTCGGTGACCTGTTCGGCCGCAAGGTGGTCTTCCAGGTCTCGGCGATCGTGTTCATCACCGGGTCGTTCCTGTGCGGCCTGGCCACGAACATGTCGCTGCTGATCGCCTGGCGCGCGATGCAGGGGGTCGGCGCGGGCGGGCTGATGGTGACGGCGATGGCGCTGATCGCCGACGTCATCCCGCTCAGGGAGCGCGGCAAGTACCAGGGCGCGATCGGTGCCGTGTTCGGGGTGGCCACGGTGATCGGGCCGCTGCTGGGCGGGCTGTTCACGGACCACCTGTCGTGGCGGTGGGCGTTCTACGTCAACGTGCCCATCGCGGTCCTCGTCGTCGTGGCGGCCGCCCGGACGATCCCGGTGGTGAAGTCGCCGTCCCGGCCGGTGATCGACTACGTGGGCATCGCGCTCGTCGCCGTCGGCGCGTCCGCGCTGATCCTGGCGACCAGCTGGGGCGGCAACGAGTACCCGTGGGGCTCCGGCGTCGTCATCGGCCTGTTCGCGGGCGGTGTGCTCGCCCTCGCCCTGTTCTGCCTGGCCGAGACACGGGCCGCCGAACCGATGCTGCCGATGCGGCTGTTCGCCAACCCGGTGTTCACGGTGTGCTCGGCCCTCAGCTTCATCGTCGGCTTCGCCATGCTGGGCGCGATGACGTATCTGCCGAGTTATCTGCAGTACGTCGACGGCGACTCCGCGACGATCTCCGGGGTGCGCACCCTGCCGATGGTGGTCGGCCTGCTCATCGCGTCGATCTTCAGCGGCAACGTGGTCGGCAAGACCGGCCGCTACCGGCTCTTCCCCATCACCGGATCGCTGGTGATGGCCCTGGGCCTGTACCTGCTGTCGCTGATGGGCCCGTCCTCCGGGGTGGTGCTGGAGTCGCTGTACATGTTCGTGCTGGGCACCGGCATCGGACTGTGCATGCAGGTCCTGACGATCGCCGTGCAGAACACCGTCGACTACGCCGACCTCGGCACCGCCACCTCCGGTGTCACCTTCTTCCGTACGCTGGGCAGTTCGTTCGGCACGGCTGTCTTCGGCACGATCTACACCAACACCCTGGGACCGAACCTGAGGGACGGCGTCGCGGCGGCGGCCCGCACCGGCGCGGCGCCCCCGGCCGTCGTGGCCCGGGCGGCGACCAGCCCCGAGGGCCTGCACCGGCTGCCCGCTGCGGCCGCCCGGCCGATCGTCGACGCCTACGCGGACACCTTGCAGACGGTCTTCCTGTGGACGGTGCCGGTCGCAGCGCTCGGCTTCCTGATCGCCCTGTTCCTCAAGGAGGTCCCGCTGCGTGACAGCGCGCGGCTGGGCTCCACCGATCTCGGGGAGGGGTTCGCCTCACCGCACGACGCCAACGCGCAGCGGGCGCTGGAGGCGTCCGTCGCGAAGATCATCGGCGGTGCGGGCCTGTCCACGGCGCGCCGGCTGATCGCGGACTCCGACACACGGCTGGACGTCGCGGGGGCGTGGGCGGTGATGCAGGTGGAGCTGTTCACACGGATGACCGGCCACGCGAGTCTCGGGCTGATCGCCGCGCGGCGCCACATGCCGCCCGAGGTGCTGCTGCCGGTCTTCGACCGGATGGTCGACGAGGGCTATCTCTCCCGCTTCGGCAATCTGATCTCCCACACCGAGGCGGGCGCCCGCGAGGCCGCCGTCATCACCCGGGCGTGGGGGGCCTGGCTGGCGGACCGGGTCGAACAGGACATCGGCCGCCCGTCGGGCGCGGAGCTGCGGGCCGCGGTCGACGCGATCGCCAAACGGCTCCTGGTGGAGGACCTGAGCAACGGCCTGCCCCAGCGAGCGGCGGAACCGGAACGAGCCGCGGCCGCCTGACAATTCGGGTGCGGGCGCGGGCCGCGCCGGTGATACTCGCGGCATGTCCCCCGCCCCGGTCCGCTTCCGCGATCCCGGCACCGGTTACCGCGCCTACAGCTCGTCGGTGCTGGTCCGGTGCCCCCGTTGCGGACGCCTCGCGCATTTCACGAGGGGCGCCCAGGCACCGGGCAGCGGCCTGCTGCCGGGGCCCCGCGTCGTGTGCCGCTCCTGCGGACTGTGCCGGAGCGGGCCCCGTTCCTCCACGGCCCGCTGCGGCCGCGGCTCCGGGCCCCTCCTGTGGCTGACGGCCCGGACCCGGCACGGGACGCTGTGGGCGTACAACCTGGAACACCTGGACCAGCTCCGCCGGTTCGTCGCCGCCGGGCTGCGGGAGCACGCGCCCTGGTACGAGCACGGACGGAAGATGACGGTCGTCGCCCGCCTGCCCTCCTGGGTGACGTCCGCGAAGAACCGCGCCGAGATCCTCCGCGCCCTCGACCGCATGCGGGCCTCGGTCACCCGCGGCTGAGCCCCAGCCGCTCCAGCACCCCCGCCACGTCCGGCACCGCCGTCACGCTCTCCGGCAGCGGCGGACGGCGTACGACCACGACGGGCAGGCCCAGCTCGCGGGCCGCCGTGAGTTTGGCGGCCGTGGCCTCTCCCCCGCTGTCCTTGGTCACCAGGACGTCGATGCGGTGCTCTCGCAGAACCGCTGTCTCGTCGGCCACGGTGAACGGGCCCCGGGCCAGGATCACCTCGAGCCGCGGCGGCAGCGGAGGCTCGGGCGGCTCCACGGACCGTACGACGAAGTGGGTGTCCGTCAGGTGGGCGAAGGCGGCGAGATGGACGCGGCCGGTGGTCAGGAACACCCGGCGGCCCAGCCGGGGCAGCTCCCGCGCGGCCGCGTCCAACGATCCGACGGTGTGCCAGCGGTCGCCGGGCACCGGACGCCAGCCCGGCCGGCGCAGCACCACCAGCGGTACGCCGGTCAGCGCGGCGGCTTCGGCGGCGTTCGCGGTGATGCCGGCGGCGAAGGGGTGGGTGGCGTCGACGACCACGCTCACCGCCTGCTCCCGCAGCCACCCCGCCAGCCCCTTCGCGCCGCCGAACCCCCCGACGCGTACCTCGCCAGCGACCGCCCCCGGCCGGGTCACCCGCCCGGCCAGCGAGGTGGTCACCCGCACCCCCGCCCGCTGCGCGAGGACGGCGGCGAGTCGGCGGGCCTCGGTGGTGCCGCCGAGGATGAGGACGTGCGGGGTCGGCATGGCGTCGAGGGTACGAGGTACCGGGTCCGGGCAGGTCACCGGCTCTGCCGCCGTGTCCGTTCCCCGGCGCCGTCGCCGGTGGCGGGGCAGCCGCGCGGGCACAGACGTGGGGCGGGGCAGCCGCGCCGGCACAGACGTGGGGCGGGGCAGCCGCGCAGACACCGGCGTGGGGTGCGGCAGTCGCGGGCGCACCGGCGTGGGCCTGAGCCGTGGCTCCGACGCCGGTGCGACCGTGTCACTTCAGGGCCGCTCGGGGACGTCGTCCCCGCCGTACGGCCTCAGAAGTCGTCCGCGCCGTTGCGCAGTTCCGGGGTCCAGTAGCCGGTGAGGGCCTTGGCCGGGTCGACCGCGATGCCGTCGCTGCCGGGCGCGGTGACGGCGATGACCGTGGAATCGCCCTCCAGCATGACGGAGAACGCCGACACGGGTTCGTTGTCCTCGTCGACCCCGCCGTCCGACAGCTTGACCAGGGCGTAGGCCGGGGCGCCGGGCGTGAGCACGACCGGCGCGGCCGGCTTGCTCTTGGCGACGGAGGGGACGTCCTGCTTGTGGCTCTCCAGGAACTGGATGTGCGGGAAGCCCGTCAGCCGGCAGGAGTGCCCCGTGGTGTTCTTGGCCGTGAGGACGATGTGGGTGTAGGGCGGGCCGTCCTGGCGGGCGGCGGTGACGCGCACGTCTCCCGCGGTGCAGACGGGCGTGGACGCCTTCGCCTGCTCGCCGGTCGCGCCGGTCGAACCCGCGGAGGTTCCGGTGGAGCCTCCCGAGCCCTTCGAACCGGCCGAGGTCTTCGCACCCGCCGAGCCGGTCGATCCCGTCCCGTCGGACGCGGCGGTCCCCTTGTCGGCCGTCGACGCGGCGGCCGCCGGGGACGACGCCACGGTGGCCGACGTGGTCGGCGCGGACGACGACGTGGCGTCCGAGTCGCTCTGGCAGGCGGTGAGCGACAGGGCCAGAGCCGTGCCCGCGACGGCGAGCAGCGCGGAGCGGTGACGCGAGGTGTTCATGGAAAGTCCCCCGTAGGTGGTGCGGGGCCGCGGCGTGCTGCCGTCGGCCGGTGCGGTCGTGCCGGTCGTCGTCGCGGTCGGCCGCCCTTGCCGGGCCGGTGACCGGTCGGCGGGCGGGCTCGAACGCGCGCGGATCGCACGGCCCCCGCAGGTGCGGGGGAGGCGTTCCGCGTCGGCCTTCAGTCGACCATTTCCGGTCGGTGTCGCCCAGGCGGTTCTCCCGGCAGAAGTGACGTCGGGGATACTTCTGCCGGGGGCTCGCGACCGGACGAGCCGGACGAACGGGGACATCGACGGTGCGCGACGGCACACCTTTGGCTGGGGACTTCGCGCAGCAGTTGCGGAACCTGCGACTGCGCTCCGGGTTGAGCCAGGAGGCACTGTCCCATGGGGCCGGGGTGAGTGTCAGGGCCTTGGCGGACATGGAACGCGGGCGTACCCGGGGGCCGCAGCGCCGTACGGTGCAGGCGCTGGCCGACGCGCTGGGACTGGACGACGACGAGGCGGCACGCCTGGAGAGCTCCGCCGCCCGCGGCCGACCGCGCCCCCGGACGGCCGCGGGGCCGGCCGGCCCCGGCACCCTGACGCTGCCGCGCGACATCCAGGACTTCACCGCCCGCGGCCCGGCCCTCGCCCGGCTGCTGGACCTGGCGCGGGACACCGACCCCGCCCGCCCGGCGGTCACCGTGATCGCCGGACAACCCGGCCTGGGCAAGACCGCGTTCGCGGTGCACGCCGCCCACCGCCTCGCCCCGCACTTCCCGGACGGGCAGTTCGCGCTGGACCTGCACGGCATGGATCCCGAGCCGACCAGCCCCCGGGACGCGCTGGCCCGGCTGCTCGGCGCGGTGGGGGTCGCCGACGCGGCGATCCCGGCCGGCACCGACGACCGCGCCGGTCTGTGGCGGTCCCTGGCCGGAGAGCGGCGCCTGCTCGTGCTGCTCGACAACGCCGCCGACGAGTCGCAGGTCGCTCCCCTGCTGCCCGGCACGGGCCCGTCCCTGGCCCTGGTCACCAGCCGCCACACCCTGGCCGGTCTGGAGTCCGTGCACCGCACCGACCTGGCCCTGCTGCGGCGCGAGGAGGCGGTGGAACTGCTGACCCGCATCATCGGCGCCGACCGGGTGGCGGCCGAGGCGCAGGCCGCGCGCGACCTCGCGGACCTGTGCGGGCATCTGCCGCTGGCCGTCCGGATCGCCGGCCAGCGACTCCTGAGCCGGCCGCACGAACGGCTCGGCAAGCTGGTCGCACGCCTCGCCGCCGAGGGCCGGCGGCTGGACGGTCTGCAGGCCGGAAGCCTGCGGGTGCGGGCCGCCTTCGCGCTCTCCTACCGTCAACTGCCGCCGGAATCGAAGAGGTTGCTGCGGCGCGCCGCGCTGGCCGCCGGAGCGGACTTCAGCGCGGAGACCGCCGCGCTCCTGGCCGGCCTGTCCTACGACGAAGCGGTCGCCTGCGCCGAGGAACTGACCGACGCCGGACTGCTGCAGAGCGACGCCGCCGCCGAGCGCTACCGCTTCCACGACCTGCTCAGGCTCTACGCGGCCGAGCAGGTCGACGCCGAGGACGGCCCCGAGGCCCGCGACGCCGCCCTCGACCGGACGGCGTCCTGGATGCTGCGCCGGGCCACCGCCGCCGCACTGCACTTCGACGTCGACCACGAAGGGACCGTGCCGCAGGACGACCCGGACCCGGACACGGCGCCCGCCGGCCGGGACGAGGCACGGGCCTGGCTGGAGGCCGAGCGGGCCCAGTGGCTCGCCGCGCTGCGCCGGGCGCACGGCACCGGACTGCACCGGCAGGTGCTGGACACGGCGGAGGCGATGCACTGGTTCTCCGATCTCAACCAGCACTGGGAGCAGTGGGTGGAGGTGTTCCAGCGGTCCGCCGACTCCGCCCGGCTGCTGGGGAGCAGGCGCGAGGAGGCGGTGCACCTCAACTACCTGGCCTGGGCCTACAACCTGTGCGTGCACGACCCGCGCGCCGCCCTGTCGAGAGCCGACGCGGCGCTGGAGGCGGCCCGCGAGTGTGAGGACGGGCTCCAGGAGGGCTGGGCGCTCGGTTACGGCGCGGGCGCACTCCATCGGCTGGGCCGCATGGAGGAGGCCGAGGCGCGCCTGCGCGAGGGGGCCCACCGCTTCGCGTCACAGGAGTCACCGCAGGGCCGGCTGGGCGAGCTGACGATTCTGAACACGCTCGGCGCCCTGCTGCGCCAGACCGGCCGGGCGGCCGAGGCGCTGGACATCCACCGCCGCTGCGAGCGGATCTGCCGGGCAGGGGTCCCGGGGCGTACGACGGAGCTGATCAGGGTGTACCACGCGGTCGCCCGGCAGCAGATCGGCAACGACCTGGCGGCCCTGAAGCGCTGGCACGAGGCGGAGGAACCGCTGCGGCAGGCCCTCGCGGCCTTCGAAGCCGCGCACATGGCGTCCTGGACCGAGGGGGCCCGCCTCGACCTCGGCCAGGTGCTCGCGGCGCTGGGACACCTCGAGGCGCGGGAGACGCTGCTCGTCGCGCGCGACGGCCTCGCCGCGCTGCGCAGCCCGCGCCGGGCCGAGGCCGCCACCGCACTGGCCGCGCTCGACGAGACCGCGGCCGGCACCGCCGGGCGCACGGGAACCGCCTAACGCAGGAGGAGTTGCAGTCCGCCCACCACCGTCGCCGCGATGACCAGCTGCTCGAAGAGCCTCTGGTTGATCCGGTGCACGGCCCACTTGCCGAACAGCGCACCGGGCACCACGAACACCGCGAGGGCCGCGTCCAGCAGCAGCGAGCGGCCGTCGATCAGGCCCAGCCCGGCGCTGAAGGGCACCTTGGAGACGTTGACGATGAGGAAGAAGAACGCCGACGTGCCCAGGAACCCCAGCTTCCGGAAGCCGGCGGAGAGCAGGTACATCGACATCACCGGGCCGCCCGCGTTCGCGACCATCGTGGTGAAGCCGCCGAGGACTCCGTAGGAGCGGGCTTTCAGGCGGCCCGCGCGGGTGGTGACCGCGTCCGGCTGCGCCGCCTGCTCGGCCGTGCGCCGCCGCCACACCGTCACCGCGGCCATCACCAGCAAAATCACCCCGATGGAGACCCGCACGAGGCCGTCGCCGGCCCACATCAGGAACAGGGTGCCGGCCACCACGCCCGCCGCGACCGCCGGGAACAGCCGCCACAGCGTGGGCCAGTGGGCGTGCCGCCGGTAGGTGAGCACCGCGAGCACGTCGCCGGCGATCAGCACGGGGAGCAGTACGCCGGTGGAGGCACGGGCGGGCAGGACCGCCGCGAAGATCGCGAGGCTGACCGTGTTCGCCCCGCTCACGGCGGTTTTCGAGAAGCCGACGAGCAGCGCCGCGAAGGCGAGCGCGGCGAACCCCCAGCCGGATATGTGCCACAGCGTCATCGTGTCCATGCGGTCACCGATGTTATGTCCTGACATCCGGTGCGCAGAAGGCGCGTCCCGCCAGGTGGCCGCCACCGGTCGAGGCCCGCCCGGCGGCCACCGGGCCCGTCTCGCCGAGCGGCCACCGGTCCCGTCTCGCCGACCGGCCGCCGGTCGGCGAACGGGCGCCGTCGCGGACGCGGGCCTCAGCCTCCGGCGTACTGCGTGCGCAGCTCCCGCTTGAGCACCTTCATGCTCGGGCCCAGCGGCAGCGCGTCGGCGAACTCCACGCGTCGCGGGTACTTGTGCCGGCCCAGGTGCTCCTTGGACCACTCGGTGAGCGCGGCGGCGTCCGGTGAGGTGCCCGGCGCCGGCACGACGACCGCGCACACCTCCTCGCCGTGCAGCTCGTCCGGCAGGCCGATCACGGCGACCTGGGCGATGCCGGGGTGACGCATCAGGACCTCCTCGACCTCGCGCGGGTAGACGTTGTAGCCGCCGCGGATGATGACGTCCTTCTTGCGGTCGACGATCCGCAGGAAGCCCTCCTCGTCCTTGGTGCCGAGATCGCCGGTGCGGAACCAGCCGTCGACGACGGCCTGAGCGGTCGCCTCGGGGCGGCCGAGGTAGCCGGAGAAGACGTTGTGGCCGCGGATGACGACCTCGCCCAGCTCACCGGGCGGCAGCAGTTCGACGCGGTCCTCGACCTCGGCGCGGGCGATCTCCACGTCGACGCCCCACAGCGGGTGTCCGATGGTGCCGGCCCTCGTGCCGAACCAGGGCTGGTTGACCGTCGCCGTCGGCGAGGTCTCCGACAGCCCGTACCCCTCGTAGATCGGCGCGCCGAAGGCCGCCTCGAACCGCTCCAGCACCGCGACGGGCAGCGAGGCGCCGCCGGAGATGCACACCCGCAGCTCGGGCAGGGCCGGCGCGCCGGCGGCCGCGGCGGCCAGCGAGACGAACATGGTGGGAACACCGTGGAAGGTGTTCACGTGCTCCGTCACCATCAGCTCGATCGCGCGCGCCGCGTCGAAGCGGGGCAGCAGGACGAGGGTGGCGCCCGCCCGCCAGGTGGAGTTCATCGACACCGTCTGCCCGAAGGCGTGGAAGAGCGGCAGCGCGCCCAGCGCGATGTCGTCGGGGCGGATGTCGTTGGCGTCGAAGGCGTTGACGGTCGCGTTCATCACCAGGTTGAAGTGGCTCAGCACGGCGCCCTTGGGGACGCCGGTGGTGCCGCTGGTGTAGAAGACGACGGCCGGGTCGTCGGCGGCGCGGGTGACGTACGACGGGAGCGGTTCGGCGTCCGCCGCCAGCTTGTCGAACTCCTCGCCGAGGGTGACGACCCGCACGCCGGTGGTCTCGGCGGCGGCCCGCCCGGTCTCCGCCTGCGCGGGGTGGACCAGCAGCAGGGTGGCGCCGCTGTCGCGCAGCACGTGCTCGACCTCCGGCGCCGACAGCAGCAGGTGCACCGGGACGACGACTCCGCCGGCCGCGGCGACGGCGTAGTAGGCGAGCGGGAACTCGGCGGTGTTGGGTGCCATGAGGGCGACGCGGTCCCCCGGCGCCACGCCCAGCCCGGCCAGCGCGCCGGCCTGCGCCAGCGCCTGTCGCCACACCTCGGCGAAGGTCAGCCGCCGCTCGCCCTCGATCAGGGCGGTCTTCTGCGGACGGCGCCGGGCGTTCTCGGCGAGGATGACGGCCAGGGAGAGGGTTGCCATGGAAGTGTCGCTCCGATTCCTTGCGGCTCGTGTTACCGGATCCCCTGAAGGGGAGCCCCCGTTCAGCCCCCGTTCGGCTCCTCGCTGCGGAGCCGCCGTGCGCCGGGCCCGGCCGCCCCGCGACCGGGACCGCCGTGCTCGGCGCCTCTCGACCAGCGCCCCGCGACCGGGACCGCCGTGCTCGGCGCCTCTCGACCGGCGCCCCGCGACCGGGAGCGCTGTGCTCAGTGCCTCTCGACCAGCACCGCGCTGCCCTGGCCGACTCCCACGCACATCGTGGCGAGGCCGCGCTCGGCGCCGGTGCGGCGCATGCGGTGCAGCAGGGTGGTCAGGATGCGGGCGCCGGAGCAGCCGAGCGGGTGGCCCAGCGCGATGGCGCCGCCGCTCGCGTTGACGATGTCGGGGTCGATGCCGAGCTGGTCCACGCAGGCGAGGGCCTGGGCGGCGAACGCCTCGTTGAACTCGGCCTCCTGCACCTCGCCGATGCTCCAGCCGGCGCGGGCGAGCACCTTGCGGGTGGCCGGGACCGGGCCGATGCCCATGACGTCGGGGTGGACGCCCGCGGAGCCGCCGGCGACGTACTGGCCCATGGACTCCAGGCCCAGCTCGTTCAGCGCCTCCTCGCTGGCCAGGATCAGGCCGGCCGCGCCGTCGTTCATCGGGGAGGCGTTGCCCGCGGTGACCGTGCCCTCGGGGCGGAAGACGGGCCTCAGCCGGGCGAGCTTGTCGTAGGAGGTGTCCTCGCGGACGCATTCGTCGGTGTCGACGACCGTGCCGTCCGGACGCCGGACGGGCAGGAGTTCGTCGTCGAAGTGGCCCAGCTTGCGTGCCTCGGCGGCGCGTTGGTGGCTGCGCAGCGCGAACTCGTCCTGCCGTTCCCGCCCGATGCCGTACCGTGCGGCGACCTCCTCGGCGGTCTCGCCCATGGCCAGCAGACCGTGCAGGTCCTTCATCGCCGGGTTGACGAGCCGCCAGCCGAGCCGGGTGTCGTGGGTCTCGATGCGGTGCGGCAGGGCCTCGTCGGGGCGGGGCAGGACGAAGGGGGCGCGGCTCATCGACTCCGAGCCGCCCGCGATCACGAGGTCGGCCTCGCCCGCGGCGATCGTGCGGGCGGCGGCGGTGACCGCTTCGAGGCCGGAGGCGCACAGCCGGTTGACGGTGGCGCCGGGGACGGTCTCGGGCAGGCCCGCGAGCAGGGCGGCCATGCGGGCGACGTTGCGGTTGTCCTCGCCCGCCTGGTTGGCGGCGCCCCAGTAGACGTCGTCGATGCGGGCGGGATCGAGGGCGGGCACGTCGGCGACCAGGCCGCGGATCACCGCGGCGGCGAGGTCGTCGGGGCGGACGGAGGACAGCGCGCCGCGCAGCTTGCCGATGGGGGTGCGACGGGCGGCCGCGAAGTGGACGGGACGCAACGGAAGGACTCCTGACCGACGGCGCTGTGGACCAGCGAGCTCTTAATTAGCACTGCTAGTTTTGGACTATAGACCGCGGGACCGCTCCCTGGGAAGATCCCCCCTTGCCAGCTGCACCCACCCGGCGGAGGAGACATGGCCGAGTCCCGCGAGCACGTCCTGACCGGAACCCGCGGCACCATCGTCGCCCGTGAGTGGCCGAACCCGCGCGCCCGGCACCTCGCCCTCGTCGTGCACGGCTACGGCGAGCACATCGGCCGCTACGAAGGCCTCGCGACCGTACTCCTGGAGCATGGCGCGGCCGTGTACGGGCCGGATCACACCGGCCACGGCCGGTCGGCGGGCGAGCGGGTGGTGATCGAGGACTTCGAGGACGTCGTCACCGACGTGCACGCGGTGGCCCGCCTCGCGCGGGCCGCGCACCCCGGGCTGCCGGTGGCGCTGATCGGCCACTCCATGGGCGGCCTGATCGCCTCCCGCTACGCCCAGCGGTACGGCGACGAGCTGGCCGCGCTGGTGCTGTCCGGGCCGGTGATCGGTGCGTGGGAGACGCCGGAGCGGCTGCTCGCGCACGCCGAGCGGCTCGGCGCGGTCCCGGACATCCCCATCAGCCCGGCGGCGCTCTCCCGTGATCCGGCGGTGGGGGCGGCGTACGCGGCGGACCCGCTGGTGTGGCACGGGCCGATGAAGCGGCCGACGCTCGAGGCCTTCGTGCGCACGCTGGAGAGCGTGGCGAAGGGCGGTGACGTGGGGCGGCTGCCGGTGCTGTGGCTGCACGGCGACGACGACCGGCTCGTCCCGCTGCCGGGCAGCCGGGTCGGCGTGGAGCGGCTGGCCGGGGACGGCGGGCCGACCGAGCGTGTCTACGGCGGCGCGCGCCACGAGGTCTTCCACGAGACCAACAAGGACGAGGTGTTCGCCGACCTCACCGACTTCCTGGACCGGGTGCTCACGTCCTGAGACGGCTCGGGCCGCATCCCGGACGCCTCCCCCGGCGTCGCGGTTTGGCCGCCCCGAGGCACGGGCACCCGCGCGCCCATGGGGTGGCCGCGGCACGCCGCCGGCGGGTCGGGACCCGCGGGAACGTGCGGGCCGGGCCGCTCCGGGCTTTGAGGACGACGTGAGGAGGAGAAGCGCGCCATGACCGTGGTGAAGAGCACGCTGCCCGAGGACGCCCGCCTGGTCACCGGCGAGGCCCTGCAGGAGACCCTCGTGGACCTGCTCGGCCTGTCACTGGTGGCCAAGCAGGCGCACTGGAACGTGGTGGGGCCGCGGTTCCGCTCGGTCCACCTCCAGCTGGACGAGGTGGTCTCGGCCGCGCGCGGCTTCGCCGACACCGTGGCGGAGCGTGCCGCGGCCCTGGGTGTGACACCGGACGGCCGCCCCGAGACCGTCGCCGCCGCCTACGGGCTGCCCGGCGCGAAGGAGGGCTGGCTGCGTGACACGGAGGTCGTGGGGCTGATGGTGCGGTCCCTGGAGGAGGCCGTCACCCGGCTGCGGACCCGTATCGCGGCCACCGACAAGCCCGACCCGGTCACCCAGGACCTGCTCATCGGCATCACCGCCGAGCTGGAGAAGCAGCGGTGGATGTTCGAGGCGGAGAACTTCCCGCGGGACTGACGGGCATCCGGAAACCCCGTGAGCCGTGCGACACAACGAAAGGGGCAGCTGATGACCGACGCCCTGGAACTCGACGCGCTGTGGCAGGACTTCCACCGCGCGGTGAACATGACCTCCGCCGAGCTGGCCGCCTGGCTGAAGGTGCGGGACGCCGCCGAGGACACCGAGCCCCTGCCGGAGGAGGCGGGGAGCCCGACCGGGCAGCACGTGCTGGCCATCCTGCAGAAGCGGCGCACCGACCTCACCCAGGACGACCTGCGGGTGATGCGGAAGGTCGTGGAGACGGTGGAGGAGGAGGCCGACGTCGAGAACGAGCCGCAGGCCGAGGACACCCGCCGCCGGCACCGGCTGATGACGATCGGACACGACCCGCTGAAGCCGTGAGCGACGACCGGCGCGCGCTGCGGGAACTGGTAAGGGAGCTGGTGCGCGCCCACGGGCGCACGTACGCCGAGGAGGCCGGCATCCGGCTGCGGGACACGCCGCAGCCGCTGTACCGGCTCCTGGTACTGGCGATGCTGCTCAGCGCCCGGATCCGGGCCTCGGTGGCGATCGCCGCCGCGCGCGAGCTGGACGCGGCCGGGTTGCGCGATCCGCGCCGGATGGCCGAGGCGGACTGGCAGGCGCGGGTCGACGCGCTGGGGCGGGGCGGCTACCGGCGCTACGACGAGCGCACGGCGACCATGCTGGGCGAGGGGGCCGAGCTCGTCATGGCGCGATGGCGGGGGGACCTGCGGCGACTGCGCGAGGAGGCGGGCGGCGACACGGAGACGCTGCGGCGGCTGCTGCGGGAGGTGCCGGGCGTGGGGCCGGCCGGCGCGGACATCTTTCTGCGGGAGGTGCAGCGGGTGTGGGGGGAGGTGGGCCCGCTGGTGGACGCCAAGGCACTGCAGGGCGCCGCGCGGCTCGGGCTGCCGGAGGACCCCGGTGAGCTGGTGCGGCTCGCGGGGGGCGCGGACACGGCGGTGCTGGCCGCGGCGTTGGTGCGGGCCGCGTTGGACAAAGCGGTCGTGGACGACGTGCGGCGGCGGGTCCAGAGAGGCTGAGCCCGTACGGCATGCGGCGGCGGCCCGTGCGGACGGCGGTCCCGGGCCGCCGCCCGCGCGCTCCGCTCGAGTCGGGGTCCCGGGCCCGCCAACCCCGCGCTCCGCGAAGGCCGGGGTCCCGGGTCGCCGCCCGCCGCCCGCGCGTTGCGCTCAGGTCGCCAGGCGGGTGAGGGCCGCCGCGACCAGGGTCTGGACGCCCGGCAGCAGGACCGCCGGGTCGGGGGCGAACAGGGGGCTGTGGTTGCCGGGGACGTTGCCGAACTTCTCGGCCAGATCCTCGCCGGGGGCCGCCTCCCACACCGGGGCCGGTGTCGAGGTGACGTACCAGTAGTCGTACGGCACGCCCTGCGGCGCCAGCAGCGAGAAGTCCTCGCTGCCCATGGCCGGACCGAAGTCGAAGACGGTGTGCTCGCCGAACAGCGCGCGGTGCACCGATGCGATCTCGCCGTCCAGGGCGGCGTCGTTGACGGTGTTCGGGTAGCCCTGGTGCACGGTCAGCTCGGGCGGGAGCGGGCAGCCGGCCGCCGCGCACTCGCCCTCCACGATCCGCCGGACGGCGGTGAGGACGCGTTCGCGTACCACCGGGTTCTGGGTGCGCAGGTTCAGCGCGAGCCGGGCCTCGTCCGGGATGATGTTGTGCTTGGTGCCGGCGTGGAACTGACCCACCGTCAGCACCGCCGAATCCTTCGCGGCCACCTCGCGGGCGACCACGGTCTGCAGCCGGGTGACGATGTACGCCGCCGTCACGACCGGATCGACGGTGGACTCGGGGCGTGAGCCGTGGCCGCCGACGCCGCGCACGACGACGTCGATGTCGTCCGCGGCCGACATGGTGAGGCCGGGGGTGTGCGGGTAGAACCCGGCCGGGCCGGGGGCGACGTGCTGGCCGAACAGGACGTCGGGGTGCGGGAAGCGTTCGTGCAGGCCGTCCGCGACCATCGCGCCCGCTCCCCCGCCGCTCTCCTCGGCGGGCTGGCCGATCACCACGAGCGTGCCGGACCAGGTGGCGCGGGCCGCCGCCAGGGCCTCGGCGGCCCCGGCCAGCCAGGTGACGTGCAGATCGTGACCGCAGGCGTGCATCACCCCGTCCACCGTCGAGGCGTACGGCAGCCCGGTCGCCTCCCGTACCGGCAGCGCGTCCATGTCTCCGCGCAGCCACACCACCGGCCCGTCGCCGTTGGCCAGCACCCCCACCACGCCGGTGCCGGCGACGCCCTCGGTCACCGCGTATCCGGCCGCGTCGAGCCGTGCGGCGAGCCTGCCCGCGGTGCGGTGCTCCTGGAAGGCGAGCTCGGGATGGCGGTGCAGGTCGCGGTAGAAGTCCTCGAGCTCCGCGGCCTTCACCGCGTCGGTCACCTCGCGCGCCCGGCGGGCCACGGCGGCCGGATCGATCATGCTGCTGCCTCCTCGTGATCGGCTGCGGCGATTCTCCGCCGCCGGACCGGGCCGGCTCCAGACCCCCGCGCTCGCACGGCCGCTACCGCAAGTGACGGCAAGGTGAAAATATGAGAATGGCCGATTCGTTTCCGTGCGGCGCCCGTTCCACGTCATAGGTTGTGGCAGAGATCACCTGCGTGAACCCGAAAGGACGGCGGTCACCGATGTCCGGAGTCCAGGACGAAGCTCTTGGCTCAGCAACAGCATCCTCCGGTTACACCCAGCGGCTCGCCCGGCTGGAGAAGGCCGGGATCCGACGGCTGCTGCCGACCCAGGCCCCGTACCGGTGGAATCTGCGGCGTCTGCGCCTCGGCCGGGTTCTCGACGTGGGCTGCGGGCTCGGCCGCAACCTGCTGAACTGCGGACCCGACAGCGTCGGCGTCGACCACAACGCGCACTCCGTGGCCATGTGCCGTGAGCGGGGGCTGACCGCGTACACGCCGGAAGAGCTGGCCGAGGCACCCGAGTGCGGGCCGGGCTCGTTCGACAGCCTGCTGTGCGCGCACGTCCTGGAGCACATGGACGAGGACCTCGCCCAGAGCGTGCTCGAGCAGTACCTGCCGCTGGTCAAGCCGGGCGGGTCGGTCGTGCTGATCACGCCGCAGGAGGCCGGTTACCGGACCGACGCCACGCATGTGCGTTTCGTCGGCTTCGAGGAACTGGACCGGCACGCGCAGAAGGCGGGCATCGCCGTCGCGCGGACGTACTCCTTCCCCTTCCCCCGGGCCGTCGGCGGTGTCTTCCCGTACAACGAGTTCGTGCTGGTCGGCCGGGTCGCCGGCTGAGCCGCTACGGCAGCCCAAGGACGCGGGCGATGGTGCGCAGGACGCCGTTGTCGTTGTTCGACGGGGCCAGGTGCCGGGCGCGGCGCACGACCTCCGGGTGGGCGCCGGCCATCGCGAAGGACCACTCGGCGGCGTCCAGCATCTGAAGGTCGTTGAGGTAGTCGCCGAACACCATGGTCTGGGCCGGGGTGATGCTCAGCTCGCGCTGCAGGCGGCGGACGGCGGCGCCCTTGTCGGCGGTGCGGTTCATCACGTCCACCCAGTGCTCGCCGGAGACGACGACCTGGTGGGTGCCGGCGAACTCCGCGAGCCCGGGGGCGGTGCCGTGCTCGGCCGAGCCGAAGTCGTACAGCGCGACCTTGATGAAGTCGTCGTCGACGGCGGTGACGTCCGGCACGACGCGGTGCTCGGCGTAGTACTTGCGCACCTCGGCGAGGAACGCCTCGTCGCTGCGCTCGACGTACGCGGCCCGCTTGCCGCACAGCACGACGCCGAGGTCGACGCCGCCGGCCGCGAGACGGCGGGCCGCGCCGACGACGCCGGCGGCGGCCTCCCGCCGCAGCGGGTCGGAGCTCAGCTCGACGCCGTCGCGCACGACGTACGTGCCGTTCTCGGCGATGAACACCATGCCGTCGGCGACGTCCGCGAACTGCCTGGCGAGGGTGGCGTACTGGCGTCCGCTCGCCGGGCTGAACAGCACACCCCGCTCGCGCAGCAGCTCCAGCGTCCGCCACAGGCCGGGCGGGACCTGCTTGTCGTCGTCCAGGAGCGTGCCGTCCATGTCGGTGACGATCAGCCTGATGTCGGCGGGGGCGTCACCGGAGCGGGGCTCGGGGGTGCTGACCAGGGGCGCGCTGCTGTAGGGCATGTCCTGCTCTCGGTCGGGGGCGTCCTTTCCACCCTACGGGAGGTGTCTGCGCGCCCTTGTCCCGATTCCCGGGACAGCGTGATCACCGGACGGCACAATGAGGCGGCGACGCCCGGTGCGACGAGGAGGATGCGATGACCACCCTTGCCGATCCCGTCCCCGGCGGACGCCCAGGAGACGTCGAGCGGGCCACCGCGCTGGCCGGTGAGCTCTCCGGCCGGGGCGTGCAGGGGATCGTGCTGGCGTACGTCGACACCGCCGGGGTCACCCGGATCAAGACCGTCCCGACCGCCAAGCTCGCCTCGGCGGCGGCGTGGGGCGTCGGGATGTCCCGGTGTTCGACACCTTCCTGGCGGGCGACGGCATCGCCACCACCGACGTGCTCGGCTCCCCGGACGGCGATCTGCGTCTCTTCCCCGACCTGGACCGCCTGACCGTGCTGGCGGACAGGCCGGGGTGGGCGTGGGCGCCCGTGGACCGGATCACGCAGGAGGGGGAGCCGCATCCCGGGTGCAGCCGGACCTTTCTGCGCCGGATCACCGCGGACGCGGCCCGCGCGCACGGGCTGTCCTTCCGCGCCGCGATCGAGATCGAGTGGTCGGTGGGGCTCGGCTCGACGGCCGACGGGGAGTTCGTGCCCGCCGCCACCGGTCCCGCCTACGGCGCCGACCGGCAGGTGGAGCTCGGCGACTACCTCGCCGATCTGCTGGCCGCCTGCCACGCCCAGGGGGTGGACGTCGACCAGCTGCATCCCGAGTACGCCCCCGGGCAGTTCGAGATCTCCGTCGGTGCCCTCGACCCGGTGGCGGCGGCCGACCGCAGCGTGCTGGTGCGGCACACGATCCGCACGGTGGCCCGGCGGCACGGACTGCGGGTGTCGTTCGCGCCGGCCGTGCTCGCCGAGGGCGTCGGCAACGGCGGACACGTCCACCTCTCCGCGTGGCGGGCCGGGGCCAACCTGCACACGGGCGGCGAGCGCCGGTACGGCATGACGGCCGACGGCGAGTCCTTCGCGGCGGGCCTCCTCGGCCATCTGCCCGGCCTGACGGCGGTGACCGCGCCGAGCCCCGCGAGCTATCTGCGGCTGAAGCCCTCGCAGTGGGCGGGGGTGTACACCGCCTGGGGCCTGGAGACCCGCGAGTGCGCCCTGCGGCTGATCGCCGGCATGGCGGGCCGCCGCGCGTCGGACGCGAACGTCGAGGTCAAGCCCGTCGACCTGGCCGCCAACCCCTATCTCGCCCTGGGCTGCCTGCTCGCCGCCGGGCTGGACGGACTGGCCTCGGGCGCCGTACTGCCCGACGAGGTCACCGGGGACCCCGCCCGGCTTCCGGCCGAGGAGGCGGCGAAGCGGGACGTGCACCGGCTGCCGGTGTCCCTGACGGAGGCGGTGGACCGGTTCCGGGCGGACACGGTGCTGCGCGGCGCGCTCGGCCCGGTCCTCGCGGACGCGGTGATCGCCGTACGCGAAGGGGAGGTCGCCGCCGTGGCCGGACTGGACGACGCGCAGGTCGCCGCCGCCTACCGGTGGCGGTACTGACCGTGGGCGCCGTCGCCGACGCGCTCGCCGCGCTGCCGCTGGTGGACCACCACTGCCACGGTGTCGTCGCGACCGACCTGGACCGGGCCGGGTTCGAGGAGCTGCTCACCGAGGGCGAGCGCTGGCCCGGGACGTCGACCTTCGACACACCCGTCGGCCTCGCCGTACGCCGGTACTGCGCTCCCCTGCTGGATCTGGAACGGCACGCGCCGGCCGAGGAGTATCTGGCGCGCCGTGCTGAGCTGGGCCCGCGGGAGGTGAACCGGCGTTTCCTCGCCGCCGCGCACACGGAGGCGTACTGCGTCGACACCGGTTTCGCGCCCGCCGGATCCGTCGGCCCCGCCGAGGCGGCGGAAGCGGCGGTGGCGTACGAGGTGGTGCGGCTGGAGTCGGTCGCGGAGTCGGTGGCCGCGCGCGGGGTCGAGGCGGACGCGTACGCCGGCGCGTTCCGCGCGGCCGCCCTCGAGGCCGTACGGCGGCCCGGCGTGGTCGCGGTGAAGTCGGTCGCCGCCTACCGCACCGGTTTCGCGCTGGACCCGGCCCGCCCCACGGACGCGGAGGTCACCGCCGCGGCCGCGGCCTGGCCGGCGCACGGCGGCCGGCTCACCGACCCGGTGCTGGTACGGCACCTGCTGTGGACCGCCGTCGACCTGGGGCTGCCGCTCCAGCTGCACGTCGGCTTCGGCGACAACGATCTGCGCCTGCACCGCTCGGACCCGGCGCTGCTGACGGACTGGCTGCATCTGACCGCCGGCACGATCCCGGTCCTGCTGCTGCACTGCTGGCCGTACCAGCGGCAGGCCGCGTATCTGGCCGCGGTGTTCGAGCAGGTCCACCTGGACGTCGGCCTCACCCTGCACCACGTCGGCCCGGCCCGCGCGCGTGCGGTGCTGGCCGAGGCCCTGGAGATCACGCCGTTCCGCAAGCTGCTGTACAGCTCCGACGCCTGCGGTGCGGCCGAGTTCTACGCCCTCGGGGCGCTGGCCTTCCGGCGGGGGCTGGCCGAGCTGCTGGACGCGCGGGTGGCCGCCGACGAGATGAGCCTTCCGGACGCGCTGCGTATCGCCGAGTGGGCGGGAGCACACAACGCCCGCCAGGTCTACCGCCTTTCCGGCCCCTCCTGAAAGTATGATCAAACAATGTCTGACATGACCGAAACCACGCCCGGTTGGCTGTCCTCCGACGAGCTGGAGCAGGCGCGGGCGCGCATGCCGATCCTCTACGTGGAGGCCGTCCCCGTCCGGGTCGACGACAGCGGCGAAGTCACCAGCATCGGCCTGCTGCTGCGCATCGGGCCGGACGGAACGGTCAGCCGGACACTGGTCTCCGGCCGGGTCCTGCACCACGAGCGGGTCCGCGACGCCCTCCTGCGGCACCTGGAGAAGGACCTCGGGCCGGTGGCGCTGCCCCGCATCCCGGCCTCGCTCCAGCCCTTCACGGTGGCCGAGTACTTCCCCACGCAGGGCATCACGCCGTACCACGACCCCCGCCAGCACGCGGTGTCCCTCGCCTACGTCGTGCCGGTGACCGGGGACTGCCGGCCGCGTCAGGACGCCCTGGACCTGGTCTGGTTCGACCCGCACGAGGCGGCCTCGCCGGGCGTGCAGAGCGAGATGCCGGGCGGCCACGGCTTTCTGCTCCGCCAGGCCCTGGCGCACCTCGGCCTGCCCCACTGACACCCCGCGTTCGTCAGGGCTTTCCGGCGAGTGCCGCGAGGACCTCGGCGCAGATCGCCAGGGCCGTCTCGGCCGGGGTGCGCGCGCCGAGGTCGAGGCCGATCGGGCCGTGGATGTCGCTCAGCCGCTCCTTGGCCAGGCCCGTGTCCAGCAGAGCGGCGGCGCGCCGCTCCTGGGTGTGCCGGGAACCGAGCGCGCCGACGTACGGGACACCGGAGGCCAGCGCCGTGTGCAGCACCGGCACGTCGACCTCGGGCTCGTGGCTGAGGACGATCAGGCAGGCGGCGGCCGGGCGGGCGGCCAGCAGCGCACGGGCGCGCTCCGGGTCCTCCGTCGCGGTGGCGTTCCAGCCCAGCAGCCGGGCCTGCGCCAAGAGCAGCTCGGCCAGTTCGCCCGCGCCGACGATCACCAGGTGCACAACGGCCGGACAGCTCTCGATCAGGACGACGCCGTCGCCGCCCGGCACGACCTCGCGCCCCGCCCGGTGCCGGCGCAGCAGGGCACGGGCCTGCGCGGCCGCGTCGGAGAAGAAGTCGGCGCCGGCATGGGGGGCGACGGCATCGGTGGTGTCGGTGGCGGTCTCGACCACGCGGCTGACGGCCTCGTCGCGGGACGCGTCGAGGCGGGTGAGCAGGGCGGCGTCGGCGCCGTCGGAGAGCAGGTCCCACCAGCGGGCGGGCAGGGCGGACAGCGGCTGAAGGAGGATCTCCGCCTGGCCGCCGCAGGTCAGCCGCGCCTGGTGGACCCTCGTCGGCGTGGACGGCCACCGCGCACACGCGGGCGGTGCGGCCCGCGGCGGTGAGCGCGGCGGCCTCGTCGGCGAGGAGGCGGTCGACGGCACCCCGGTACAGGGCCCCGTGGCAGCGGCCGTCCGCGTCGATCAGCAGCGCGTCGGCCGGCCGCTTGGGCCCGAATCCGCGCTCGGTCAGTGGCCGGGCGAGCACTCCGGCCCGTCCCTGAGCGGCCCATTGCCGCGCCGTGTCCGCGAGTTCACGCATGAGCGGGCCCTCCCTGTCGGCTCGCGGGCCAGGTTACCCGGGCCGCCGGCGCGGCGGAGGGAACGTCAGGGCCGGTCCAGTTCTCCCCAGACGATGAGGCGGTGCGTGTAGGCGCGGGTCAGCGGGTCGCGGTCCGCGCACGTGGTGAGGGTGATGCGGGCCCGGTCGGGCGTGACGCCGGGCCTGTTCGGGACCGGCAGGACGACACCGACGTCCGTCGGCTCCACCGTCCTGGTGCCGGTGACGCGGTAGGTGTACGTCCGCCCGCGCCACGCCACGACGAGTGCGTCGCCGCGCACCAGCGTGTTCAGCCACCGGAACGGCTCGCCCCAGCCCGTCCGGTGACCGGCGACCGCGAAGTTGCCGACCTCGCCGGGCATCGCGGAGCCGGGATAGTGCCCCGGTCCCTCGGTGAGATCGTCCGGGGTGACGCCTTCGACGATCACCGGGTGGTACGCGGCGCCGAATTTCGGGATGCGCAGCACCGCGAGCGCGGTTCCGTCCCCGGGATCCGGCCGCGTCCGCGTCCGTGGTCTCGCGGTGGCGACGGCCGGTTCGTCGTGCCCCGTCGGCGGATGCGCGAGTTGTGCGCGCAGGTCGCGCTGAGCCCGGCCGTAGGCCTCGTCGTGCTGCCGGTTCTGGTACAGGGCGAGACCCCCGACCAGCAGCCCGGCAAGGATCAGGCCGAACCCGAACAGACGGATCAGTGTCCGCATGGTGCCTCGTCCTCGGCGTTCCGGCGGGGCCGCGGGCAGGCGGCCCGGCCTCGGGAATGGGCCGGCTGGGCTAGGTGTCGTCGTCGTGCGCCCGGCGCGGAACCAGCCGCAGCAGGGCGAATCCCGCCGAGACGAGGACGAACATCACGACCCAGAACCAGAGGCTGTCCACCCGGCCGGTGACGGGCAGGACGCCTGCACCGACACCGGCGGAAGCCGCGGTTCCGGCGCCTGTGTAATCCGCCATGAGGTGCTCCTTTCGCACGATCGGAAAAAGCAAAAGCACGCCGAAAGGAAACCCGGTCCGTGAATACGCGCGCTTTCGTGAGGGAGGTGCCGACGGCGCCCGGTCGCGCCGCGACAGGCGCTTGTTTACGCCGTATCGGCGCCTGTTTACGCCGTATACATACAACCCTCCTCCGGTGCGCCGCCCACGTCAACCGCAGCGGCGTCTACCCCTCGGTCTGCGCCCCGGCCGGCCCGACTAGGCGGTCGAGCAGCGCGTCGAGACCGGTGGCGAGCCCGGTCGTCCCGCCCGGCTCGGCGGCCGTGGCGGCCCGCAGTTCCGGCAGCTCCTCCGGGGGCTCCATGAGGCACAAATCCACCGCCGGATAGCCGTGGATCCAGGTGAGGCAGGCGCGGAAGACGACGGGAACGCGGCGCTCGTCGAGTCCGGCTTCCCGCAGCCGGGCGAGTACCGCCAGGTGCTCCTTGAGCACGGCGGGCGGCCGGCGGGCGAGCGGCGCCTCCAGCACCCGGGTGGTCAGCAGGGGTGCGGCCCGGGGGTGGTCCCGGCAGATCTCGTACGTCGTCCGGGCGATGCGGTGCAGGCCGGCGCGCCAGGGCTCCGTCCCGTCCGCCGCATCCGGCTGCTCCTCGGCGGCCCGGCGCTCCTCGTGTTCGCGGTGCAGCTCCTCGATCAGCCCGTCGAGGAGCTCGTCCTTGCTCGCCGCGTGCCGGTAGAGCGCCATCGCCTCGACGCCGAGTTCGGCCCCCAGGCGGCGCATGCTCAGCGCGGCGAGCCCCTCCCGGTCCACCAGCCGAAGGGCGCCGAGCAGCATGCGGCGCCGGCTCAGCCGGCCGTACCCGCCGCCCCGTCCCGTCGCCGCCATGCCGCACCTCCACGCCCCTCGGCGCCGCGCGCTCGCGTTGACTGCGCACCCCCTGGTTCCATAGTGTACGTATACGCCGTAAACATACATTTCGGAACCCGTCCGGTTCTGCTCGACGGAGGGCGGACGTCATGTCTCGCACCGAGGGGCACCGCTGTGTCACCGGCGCCGCACACCAGGTGGTGGTGGTCGTGCCCGCCTACAAGGAAGTCGACTCACTGCCCCGTGTCCTCGACGCGCTCAGCCGGCAGACGCACCCCGCGGACCGGGTGATCGTGACCCTCGACCCCCACCGGGACCCGCGCACGACGGCCGAGCTGGAGCGCATCGCGGGCCGCGCGGGCGCGGAGGTGCGGCACTCGGCCGGCAACCGGCACAAGAAGGCCGGAAACCTCAACGGGGCGCTGGGCGAACTGCTGCCCGCCCTCGCCGACGAGGACGCGGTGCTGGTCCAGGACGCCGACACCTACCTCGATCCCGACTTCATCGAGGTGACGCTGGTCAGGCTGCGCGAGGGCTACGGCGCCGTGGGCGGCAACTTCCGCGGCCGCGAGGGCGGCGGACTGTGCGGCGCGTTCCAGCGCAACGAGTACGTCCGGTACGCCCGGGACACCGCACGCAAGCGGGGAAAGGTGCTCTGTCTGACGGGCACCGCCTGCCTGTTCCGGGTGGCGGCACTGAGAGACGTCCTGGCCGCCCGACGCGACGGGCAGCTCCCGGCAGCGGACGGCGTCTACGACACCAAGGTGCTGACCGAGGACAACGAACTCACCCTCGCCCTCAAACACCGCGGCTGGCGCGTGGTCGCCCCCTCCCGCGCCACCATGACGACGGAGGTCATGCCGACCTGGGGCGACCTGGCCCGGCAGAGACTGCGCTGGAAGCGCGGAGCGCTGGAGAACCTGTTCGACTACGGGCTCACGCGCCACACCTGCGAGGGATGGGGCAGACAGCTCGTCGCCCTGCTGGGCACGGCCGTGTCCGCCATCTACGTCGGGGCCGTCCTGTGGTACCTGGCCACCGGGGCCGGCGTGCACGTCGCCCCGTTCTGGCTGGCCCTCACCGGGTTCTACGCCGTCGAGCGCGCGATCACCGTCAAGGCCCGGGGATGGCGGGTGGCGGCCACCTCGATGCTGGTCCTGCCCGAATGGTTCTACGACCTGTTCCTGCAGGGAGTGCACATCCGGGCGCTGGCGGAGTCGGCACTGCGCCGCGACCGCACCTGGTAGGCGGGGGCTGTCGCCGGGTGAGGGGCGCCGGGCGGGCGACGACCGAGCGGTCGCCGGGCGGGTGAGGGGCGACCGGTGGACGGGCGGCGGGTGAGGGGCGACCGGTGGACGGGCGGTGGACGGTCCCGTTGCCGGGAACGCAGAGGAGGCCGCCTCGGCATCTCGCCGAAACAGCCTCCGACTCGCGACTTCGCGAAGTCGGGACGACAGGATTTGAACCTGCGACCCCTTGACCCCCAGTCAAGTGCGCTACCAAGCTGCGCCACGTCCCGTTGCCCACCTGACCTGGGGTTTCCCCCGGCCGAACGGACAGGGAAACAATACCGCACTCGCGTCGGTGGTCGCGCGCCCCTTTCGGGCCGACGGCCGCACGCAGGCCGCTGAAGGGCGGCCTTGACCTCAAGTCCGGTTGAGGTTGCACGCTCGTCGGCATGACGATCACCGAGGAAGTTCGCGGGTACGGCTACGCCGATCTGCCCGCGCTCATGGGGCTGATGACCGGCGACGAGAAGCACGGGCCGGCCGCCACGTCCACACTGGACGCGCTGTGGGTGCTGTACGACCGGGTGCTGCGGGTCGCTCCGGACCGGCTCGACAACCCGGCACGGGACCGGTTCCTGCTGTCCAAGGGGCACGGGCCGATGGCGTACTACGCGGTGCTGGCCGCGAAGGGGTTCGTGCCGGTGGAGTGGCTGACCGGTTTCGGGTCGTACGACTCGCCGCTCGGGCACCACCCGGACCGGATGCTCGTGCCGGGCGCCGAGATCGGCAGCGGCTCGCTCGGGCACGGGCTGCCGATCGCCGTCGGCGCCGCGCTGGGGCTGCGGGCGCGGCAGCTGACCGATCCGGCGGTGTGGGTGCTGATCGGGGACGCCGAGCTGGACGAGGGCAGCAACCACGAGGCGATCGCGTTCGCCGGGCCGGCCGGTCTCGACCGGCTGCACACGGTCGTGATCGACAACGCCTCCGCCAGCCATGCCAGGCCCGGCGGGATCGCGGCCCGCTTCGAGGCGGCGGGCTGGTCGGCGGTGACCGTGGACGGCCGCGACCACGACGTGCTGTACGCCGCGTTCACCGCATCCCATCCGGGGCGCCCGCACGTCGTGGTCGCCCGTGTCGAACCGAAGTACGCCTGATCCCGGCCCCCTCTGACCCGGAAGGAAGAGCTTTTCTCATGGAGACCATGCGCGAGCGGTTCGCCCCTGTGCTCACCCGGCTGCTGGACGAGGATCCGCGGGTCGCCGTCGTGCTCGCCGAGATCGGCAAGGACGGTTTCGCCGAGGCGACGCGCCGCCATCCGGACCGGGTGGTCAACGTCGGCATCCGCGAGCAGCTGCTGGTCGGCGCGGGCGCCGGGCTGGCGCTCACCGGGCTGCGGCCGGTGCTGCACACCTTCGCCAGCTTTCTGGTGGAGCGGCCCTTCGAGCAGGTGAAACTGGACCTCGGGCACCAGGGACTCGGCGCCGTGCTGGTCAGCGCGGCCGCCTCCTTCGACTGGCCGGCGGGCGGCTTCACCCACATGGCGCCGGGGGACGTGGCGCTGCTGGACACGCTGGACGGCTGGACCGTGCACGTTCCCGGCCACCCCGACGAGGCCGAGACGCTGCTGCGGCACGCCGTCGCGGCGGGCGACGACAAGGTGTACGTGCGGCTGTCGGTGCAGGCGAACGCCCAGGGCCGGCCCGTCGACGGGGAGCGGTTCTCGACCGTGCGGGAGGGACGGGAGGGCGTCGTCGTCGCCGTGGGGCCGATGCTGGACGCCGTGCTGGAGGCGACCGAGGGCCTCGACGTGACGGTGCTGTACGCGACGACCGTGCGGCCCTTCGACTCGGCGGCCCTGCGCCGGGCGGCCGACGCGGCACGGCCGGACGTCGTCCTGGTCGAGCCGTATCTGGCGGGCACCTCGACGGCCGCGGCGAACGACGCCCTGGCCGACCTGCCGCACCGGGTGCTGGGGCTCGGTGTGGGACGCCGCGAGCTGCGGCGCTACGGGACCATCGAGGAGCACGTGGCCGCGCACGGCCTGGACGCCGCCTCGCTGCGGGAGCGGATCGCCGGGTTCCTGCGGCCGGGGGGTGAGCCGGCCGTGAACGTCGCCACCGGCCGGGGGTGAGCCGGCCGTCCGCACCGGCGCACGCCGGGCCGGCCGCTCTCCGTCGGCATCGGCCGGGGCCGAGTCCCGTGTTCCGGCCGCATCGGCCCGGCCCGAGCCGGCCGCGTTCCGGCAGCGCCTGCCGCGCGCCGGGTCAGCCGTGTTCCGTCCGCGTCGGCCGCGGAATCGCGGTTCCGCGCCGCGGGGTCGCGTCGGCGCGGACCAGGTCGCGTATCGCGGGCACGGACAGGAGCGCGAGGGCGACGACGACGCTGGCCGCCGCGGAGACCAGAAGCACGTGGCCGGCGCCCAGCGCCGAGGCGGCGGGCCCGGCCAGGGCCTGGCCGACGGGCATCATCGCCAGGGACCCGGCGACGTCGTAGGCGTGGATGCGGTTGAGGACGTCGGCGGGGACCTGGGTCTGCACGCTGGTCGCCCACATCACGCTCCAGAACGACATCGCCGCCCCGGCGACCGCGGCCCCGGCCGCCATGGCGGGCAGGCCGAGGCCCGCGCCGACGCTCGCCGGAAAGGCGACGAAGCCGAACAGGGCGATCGCCCCGGCGCGCAGCATGCGGCGCGGGCGCAGCCGCAGCGCGAGCAGACCGCCGACGACGGTGCCGGCGCCGAGGGCGGAGTTGACCAGGCCGTAGGCGCGCGGCCCGTGGTGCTGGACCACCTCGGCGGCGACCAGGGGCACGCTCGGTCCCCACACGGCGATCATGTACAGACACCAGACGGCGATCACCCCCCACAGCCATGTGCGCGCCCGGAACTCGTGCCAGCCCTCGACGAGATCGGCGCGGAAGGCGCGGGCGCCGCGCCCGACCGGGCGCTCGCCGTGCGCGAGCGGGGGCATCCGGATCAGCAGGAGGCACAGGGCGCTGACGGCGTAGGTGGCGGCGTGCGCCGCGAACACACCGCCCGGGGAGGCGAAGCCGACGA
The DNA here is from genome assembly GCF_040637635.1 of Streptomyces sp. NPDC028635. Lineage (NCBI taxonomy): Bacteria > Bacillati > Actinomycetota > Actinomycetes > Kitasatosporales > Streptomycetaceae > Streptomyces > Streptomyces sp. NPDC028635. The sequence goes on from NZ_JBEZWX010000010.1 coordinate 166,149, forward strand.
GCAGACCGGCGAGCGCGGGGCCGGCGAGCTGCGCGGCGGACTCGGCGATGCGGATGGCGCCGTTGGCGCTCTGGATGTCGGCGGCGAGACGGGGGACGGTACTGGCCACGCCGGGCTGGAAGACGGCGCCCGCGACACCGTTGGCCAACCCGATCGCGCAGATCTCCCACAGCACCACGTGGTCGGCGAAGAACAGGCCGGCGGCCAGGGACTGGGTGCCCAGCCGGACCAGGTCGGCGCCGATCATCAGCTTGCGGGTCGAGAAGCGGTCGGCGACGACCCCGCCGAAGACGACGAGCCCGGCGAACGCGGCGGCGGTCGCGGCCATGGCGAGTCCGACCGCGCCCGCGCCGTACCCGCGCTCGAGCAGCCCCGCGGCGAGGGCGACCGGCAGCATGGTGTCGCCGAGCCGGGCCACGGCCCGCGCCACGAAGAACAGCGTGAAGTCCCGCGACCACACCCCTCCCCCGCCGCTCACCGCCGCGGCTCCGGTGTCACCGGCCCCTCCCGCGCCGCCCCCCGGCGCGCTCCTGGTGTCACCCACCCGAGGCCCCTCCCCTCCCGGTGTCCCGTGGCAGCCGGAGCCCCCTCCACTCCGGCTGCCGCCCTTGCCGTCACTGCCGTCGGATCATGCCATCCGCCACTGACATCGCCACGGGGTTTTCCCCCACGGTCATTCCGGGGCCGGCTGCCCCAACTCGGGGTAGGACTCCAGCAGTCGGGTCGGGGCCGCCTGGCGCCAGGAGTCGGCGAGGATGTCGCGCAGCTCCCGCTCGTCCTCCAGCGCCCGGAGCCTGACCCGGATCCAGGCGAACTGCGCCTCGTGCCCGGCGATCCAGAACTTCCCCGGTTCGGCCAGCACGAGTTCGTCGCGCTCCTCCTTCGGACAGCGCACCGCCATGGAGGTCTCGTCCTCGGGCAGCGTGGCGAACATCTTCCCCGCGACCCGGAACGTGGGCATGCTCCAGGCGGTCTTCTCCGTCGTGTCCGGCAGGGACAGCGCGACACGGCGTACGTCTTCGGCATCCGGCATGGCACGAACCGTAGCCGCCGCCACTGACACTCACCCGGGGGCGCCGGCCGGTGCGACCTGCTTGTAGTGCAGGGTCGTCGGCCGCAGAACGCCGTCGGGGCTCGCCGCGTGTCGGGTCGAGGCGGAGCCCGCCCCGCTCCTGCGGGCCGGCCGACCAGCCCTGTGGGAGGACCGGACGCCTCACGAGCGGCCTCAGATGTCGGCCGCCTCGCTCAGCGCGTCCAGTACCGGCCGGATCAGCGGGTGCTCCTCCGCGCCGCGGCGTACGGCGGCGAAGACGCGGCGCGTCGGTGGTGCGCCGTCGACCGGGCGGACGACGACGCCGGTGAGGTCCATGCCGCGCAGCGCCGAGCGCGGCACGAGGGCCACTCCGGCGTCGGCCGCGGCAAGGGCGACGACCGCGCGGAAGTCGTCGGAGGAGTGCTCCAGGCGGGGCTGGAAGCCGGCGTGCTCGCAGGCCAGGACGACGACGTCGTGGCAGGGATTGCCGGGGTAGGGGCCGATCCAGGGGTCCTTGGCCAGGTCGGCGAGGGGGACCTCGACGGCGTCGGCGAGGCGGTGGCTGACCGGGACGACCGCGTCGAACGGCTCGGCGTAGAGCGGCATGTGGGTGAGGCGGGGGTCGTCGGCGGGCGGCGCCCCGCGGTACTCGACGGCGACCGCCACGTCGACCTGCCGGTCCAGCACCATCGGCAGGCTGGCGTCGCCCTCGGCGTCCTGGACGCGGATGCGGATGCCGGGGGCGGTCCCGGCGAGCCGGGCCACCGCGGGCGCGACGACCAGCGCGATGCCGGTGGCGAAGGCGGCGACGGTGACCGTGCCGGCCTGCCCGGAGCCGTAGGCGGCGAGTTCCGCCTCGGCCCGCTCCAGCTGGGCGAGGACGGCGTTGGTGTGGCTGAGCAGGATCTCCCCGGCCGGGGTGAGCCGTACGCCCTTGGCGCCGCGCTCGACCAGGCGGTGACCGGTCTCCTGCTCCAGCGCGGTGAGCTGCTGGGAGACCGCCGACGGGGTGAGGTACAGCGCGGCGGCAGCCGCCGTCACGGTGCGGTGGTCGGCCACCGCACGGAGGATGTGGAGCCGCCGCGCTTCGATCACGGAATCGATTGTCTCAGGTCGGCCGAGCGGGCAGGCCGTCCGGCCGGGGCACCACCGTCGCCGGTCAGGGAGCCGGGCCGGGGCCCGGGCACCAGACCGGCGACGGCCGGCATCACGCCCCGAAGGGGCGCGGGGAACTGCGCGCCGCAGTCACGACGCACCGGCGGAGGCCGTCACCGCTCCGGGCCCGGGCACGCTGCCACGACGCGACAGGCCGGCGCCCCGGTCAGCGCGGCACGCCCCACGTGCCGGTCAGGCGTCCAGTTCCGCCCGCGCGGCGACGAACGCGTCCACGGCCCGGTTCACGTCCTCGGTCGAGTGCGCGGCGGACAGCTGCACGCGGATGCGGGCGGCGCCCTGCGGGACGACCGGGTAGGAGAAGCCGATCACGTACACGCCGCGCTCCAGCAGCAGCTCGGCCATCCGGCCGGCGACGGCCGCGTCACCGATCATCACCGGGGCGATGGCGTGGTCGCCGGGGAGGATGTCGAAGCCCTCCTCGGTCATCCGGCGGCGGAACAGCGCGGTGTTCTCGTTCAGCCGGACCCGCAGGTCGTCGGCCGACTCCAGCAGGTCGAGGACCTTCAGCGAGGCCGCCGCGATCACCGGGGCGAGCGTGTTGGAGAACAGGTACGGCCGCGAGCGCTGGCGCAGCAGCGCGACGATCTCGGCGCGGGCGGCGACGTAACCGCCGGAGGCGCCGCCGAGGGCCTTGCCGAGGGTGCCGGTGATGATGTCGACGCGGTCCATCACGCCGTGCAGCTCGGGGGTGCCGCGGCCGGTGGGGCCGACGAAGCCGACGGCGTGCGAGTCGTCGACCATGACCATCGCGTCGTAGCGGTCGGCGAGGTCGCAGATCTCCGCGAGCGGCGCCACATAGCCGTCCATGGAGAAGACGCCGTCGGTGACGATCAGGCGGCGGCGCGCCCCGGACGCCTCCTTCAGCTGGCGCTCCAGGTCCTCCAGGTCCCGGTTGGCGTAGCGGAAGCGGCGGGCCTTGGACAGGCGGATGCCGTCGATGATGGAGGCGTGGTTGAGGGCGTCGGAGATGACGGCGTCCTCCTCGCCGAGCAGCGTCTCGAAGACACCGCCGTTGGCGTCGAAGCAGGAGGAGTACAGGATCGTGTCCTCCTGGCCGAGGAACGCCGACAGGCGCGCCTCCAGCTCCTTGTGGACCTCCTGGGTGCCGCAGATGAAGCGGACCGAGGCCATGCCGTAGCCCCAGCGGTCCAGCGCCGCGTGGGCGGCGGCGACGACCTCGGGGTGGTCGGCGAGGCCGAGGTAGTTGTTGGCGCAGAAGTTGAGGACCTCGCCGGGGCGGCCGCCGGCGGTGACGTTGACGGTCGCGGACTGCGGGGTGTCGATGACCCGCTCGGGCTTGTGCAGACCGGCGGCGCGGATCTCGTCGAGGGTGGCACGCAGGTCGTCGCGCACGGATTCGAACATCGTCAAAGCTCCTAGGATTGCTCGCGGGGACGGGGCCGGGGCGGGGTCACGCGGTCCAGTCGAGGATGACCTTGCCGCCCTTGCCGCTCGCGGCGTCCGCGAACGCCGCCTCGAAGTCGCGGTAGCCGTAGCGGCCGGTGATCACGGGGGCGAGGTCGAGGCCGCCCTCCAGCAGCACCGACATCGCGTACCAGGTCTCGAACATCTCCCGGCCGTAGATCCCCTTGAGGGTGATCATCGAGGTGACGATCCGGGCCCAGTCGACCGGGAACTCCTCGGCGGGCAGGCCGAGCATGGCGATACGGCCGCCGTGCGTCATGTTGGCGATCATGTCGCGCAGCGCCTCGGGCCGGCCGGACATCTCCAGGCCGATGTCGAACCCCTCGCGCAGACCCAGCTCGCGCTGGCCGTCGGCGATCTGCTCCCGCGCCACGTTCAGGGCGAGGCTGACGCCGATCTTCCGCGCCAGCTCCAGGCGCTCGTCGCTGACGTCGGTGATGACGACGTGGCGGGCCCCGGCGTGCTTGGCCACGGCGGCGGCCATCAGACCGATCGGGCCGGCGCCGGTGATGAGCACGTCCTCGTTGACGAGCGGGAAGGACAGGGCGGTGTGCACGGCGTTGCCGAAGGGGTCGAAGATCGCGGCGACGTCGAGGTCGACGGGGACGCGGTGCACCCACACGTTCGACGCGGGCAGCGCGACGTACTCCGCGAACGCGCCGTCGCGCCCGACACCGAGGCCGACGGTGGCCCGGCACAGGTGGCGGCGGCCGGCCAGGCAGTTGCGGCACTTGCCGCACACCAGATGGCCCTCGCCGCTGACGCGGTCGCCGACGGCGATGTCGGCGACGTCCCGGCCGGTCTCGACGACCTCGCCGACGAACTCGTGCCCGATGACCAGCGGGGTGTCGATCGCCTGCTGCGCCCAGCCGTCCCAGGCCCGGATGTGCAGGTCGGTGCCGCAGATGCCGGTGCGCAGCACCTTGATCAGGACGTCTCCGGGGCCGATGGCCGGCTCCGGCACGTCCGTGAGCCACAGTCCGGGCTCCGCCTTCTCCTTGACCAGCGCCTTCACGCTACGGCTCCTGTGGTGCTCGGGCCCGGGCGCGGGCAGGCCGAAGAAGCCCGCGTGCGGGAAGAGGGATGGGAATGCGTTCAGCAATCTGCCGTATAGCGCACGCCGGGGTCCATCGAGCTTTTCTTAAGCGGCGGCTCAGCTTTCCTTCACGCCTTCGGTCCAGTCGTCACACCGGCGCCCGCCGGCCGGTGGTCCGGGGTCACACCAGCCCGTGTTCCAGTCGCCCCGCGAGGTCGGCGGCCGCGGACTTGATCGTCTCCAGGCCGGCCGTGCCCCAGGAGCGGGGCTCGCGGTCGGCTACGCACACGGTGCCGAGGACGGTTCCGGTGGAGTCGATGAGCGGGGCGCCGAGGTAGGAGCGGATGCCGTACTCGTCGACGACCGGGTTGCCGGCGAAGCGCGGGTAGTCGGCGACGTCCTCCAGCGCCAGGGCGCGGCGGCGCACGGCGACGTGCGGGCAGTAGCCGTGGTCGCGCGGCAGGACCCGGCCGAGGGCGGGGCGCGGCGGCTCGCCCGGCACGGGCGGCGGCGGGGGCGGGGCGTGCAGTCCGGCGAAGAACTGGGTGTGCGCGCCGAGGAAGTTGACCATCCCGAAGGGCGCCCCGGTGAGGTCGGCGAGGTGGCCGGCGTAGGAGTCGAGGGCGGGCTCGGGCCGGTCCCCGAGGCCGAGCAGGTGCAGCCGGCGGGCGCGGGCGGGCGCGTCGCGGTCCTCGGGGGTGAGCAGCAGCCGGCCGACGGGGCTCGGCGGCTCGTACCTCATGGCCGTTCTCCAGCGGTCCGGGGGTGGTTCAGGGGAGGGTCTGCGGGCGTCACGGTCTCTCCTGTCAGGCGCCGCGGGTGGAGGCGGGGGCGACGGGGGCGTAGGCGATGAGGTGCCGCACGAGGGTGAGCAGGGTCTGCACACCGGAGGCGGAGATCCGGGCGTCGCAGCGCACGACGGGGATCTCCGGGGCCAGGTCGATGGCGGCGCGGACCTCCTCGGGGTCGTAGCGGTGGCCGCCGTCGAACTCGTTGACGGCGACGATGAAGCCGAGGCCGCGCTCCTCGAAGAAGTCGACGGCGGCGAAGCAGTCCTGCAGCCGCCTGGTGTCGGCGAGGACGACCGCGCCGAGGGCGCCCTCGCACAGTTCGTCCCACATGAACCAGAACCGCTCCTGGCCGGGGGTGCCGAACAGGTACAGCACGTGCTCGGAGTCGAGGGTGATGCGGCCGAAGTCCATGGCGACCGTGGTCTCCATCTTGTTCTCGATGCCCTCGAGACTGTCGGTGGCCGCGCTGACGGTGGTGAGCAGCTCCTCGGTGCTGAGCGGGGCGATCTCGCTGACCGCGCCGACGAAGGTGGTCTTGCCGACTCCGAATCCGCCCGCGACGAGGATCTTCAGCGCGGTCGGGAACGGGTCCGCGTCGCCGTCGTGGTCGGGCCCCGGGTACGGGGGCGTGCCGCCGCGGTACTCGGGGTGGCCGCCGTGACCGGAGCGGTCGTAGGACATCTCAGAGCTGTCGTCGTAGTCCATCGAGCACTGCCTCCAGTAGGGCCCGGTCGGTGGGTTGGTGGTGGTACGCCGGGGGTTTGGTGGTGACCGCCCCGGTGTCGACGAGGTCGGACAGCAGCACCTTGGTGACCACCGCCGGCAGCTTCAGGTGGGCGGAGATCTCGGCCACCGAGACGGGTGCCCGGCACAGGTCGAGTGCCTGTGCGTGTTCGGGGCCGAGATAGCCGAGGGGGGTCGCCCCGGTGGCCATCACCTGTGACATCAGGTCGAGTGCGACGCTGGGGCGGGTGCGGCCGTTGCTGACCGTGAAGGGGCGCACCAGCCGGCCTGCCGCGTCGTCGAGCCAGGGCCCTTCCCCGGCCGCCGCCACGCTCAAGGCCGCATCACCGGGGGTTCGGCGGACTGCTGGCGGGGCGCGGTGACCAGGTAGGGGCGGACGCTCTTGACGAGCATGGCCATCTCGTAGCCGAGCACGGCGGCGTCCGCGTCGCGGCCGGCGAGCACGGCGAGGCAGGTGCCGGAGCCGGCGGTGGTGACGAACAGCAGGGTCGCGTCGAGTTCGACGACGACCTGCCGCACGTCGCCGCCGTCGCCGAAGCGCACTCCCGCGCTGCGGCCGAGGGAGTACAGGCCGGAGGCGAGGGCGGCCATGTGGTCGGCGCTGTCCACGTCGAGCCCGTGGACGGACTTCACGAGCCCGTCGCAGGACAGCAGGACGGCGCTGCGGGTGTGGGGTACGCGCTGGACGAGGCCGCTCAACAGCCAGTCGAGGTCGGTTGCCTGGGCGGTCGGCGCATCGCTCGCCATGGTGGATCGACTCCTTGGGGTACGTGGTGGGGCGGGAGCGGTGGGGGTGGTCATCCGGCCGGTGCGCTCCCGTCGTGCCGGGTGGTGAGACGGTCGGGCGCGGAGGCCGGCCCGCCGTCGCGGGCACCGGGGGCGTCGAGCGGCGCGGGCAGGTGCACGGCCCGCAGCCCGGTGTACGGGGCGTGCGCGGCGTGCTCGGCCGGGAGGTGCAGGGCGGTGGGCCCGGTGGCCGGTTGCGGGCGGGGGCCGGGGACCGGGTCGGGGCTCTGCTGGGTCTCGGCCAGGGTGATGCCGCGCCGGAAGGCGGCCATCAGACCCGGGTCGGGTCCGGCGGCGTCGTCCTCGGGGCGGGGCAGGGGGCCGCCGCGCAGCTGCGGGACGATGTGTTCCTGGGCGCGGCGCCGGGGCAGCCGGGGTTTGCCCATGGTGCCGCGGACGGCGCCGGCGCGCGGGAGCGGCGGGGCGCCCGCGATCTCCTCGACGGCCGCCCGGTCCTCGGGCCGGATGCCGGGCACGGCCGCGGCCGGGGTGGGCCGCTCCTGCTGCCGTCCCCGCACGGGCAACGGAGGAACGCTTCCCTCGCGGGCACTCTCCTCGTGGGCGCTCCCCCCGCCGGCGGCACGCCCGGGGCCGCCGGCAGGGGGTGCGGCGCGGTCGTGGGGCGGGGAAGCGGGCTGCTCGGGCAGCGGGAAGGCGGACGGCCCCAAGTCCGCCGCGCCCGGCCTCCCGGCGCCGGTGTGCCGGTCGCCCTGCGTCGGCCGTACGACCGGCACGGCACCGTCGTCGCCGTCCGGGGCCGTGGCGTGGGACGCGCTCGCGGGCGCGGGCTGCGGCTGGTGCGGTGGCACGGCGTACAGCCCGGTGGGATGCGCCTGCTGCGGCGGTACGACGACGGGGTGCGCGCCGGTGCCGGAGGCGTGCGGCCGGATTCCGGCCGCCGGGACCTGGCCGGTGCCGGAGTCGTGGTGCCCGGTCGGGGCCGCCGGGACGGCGCCGGAACCGCTGTCGGCGTCGGTGCCGAGCAGGGTCTGCGGGACGACGAGGACGGCCTGGACCCCGCCGTAGATGTTGCTCTGCAACCGGACCCGGATGCCGTGCCGCCGCGCGAGCTGGGAGACCACGTACAGCCCGATGCGACCGTCGGAGAGCAGCCGGGCCACGTTGACCTGGTCGGGGTCGGCGAGCAGCTGGTTCATCCGCTGCTGTTCCTCGACGGGCATGCCGAGGCCGCGGTCCTCGACCTCGACGGCGAGGCCGGAGGTGACGAGGCTGGCGCGCAGCAGGACCTGGGTGTGCGGGGCGGAGAACACGCTGGCGTTCTCGACGAGTTCGGCGAGCAGGTGGATGACGTCGGCGACGGCGTGGCCGCGCAGGGTGCCCTCGATCGGCGGGACCAGCTTGACCCGTGAGTACTGCTCGACCTCGGCGATCGCCGAGCGCAGCACCTCGGTCATGGAGACCGGGTGGCTCCACTGCCGGCGGGAGACGGCGCCGCCGAGCACGGCGAGGTTCTCGGCGTGGCGGCGGATGCGGGTGGCGAGGTGGTCGACGTGGAAGAGGCTCTTCAGCAGGTCGGGGTCCTCGATCTCGTTCTCGAGCTCGTCGAGGATGGAGATCTCCCGGTGCACCAGGGACTGAAGGCGCCGGGCGAGGTTCTCGAAGACCTCCAGTTTCTGCTCGCTGCCGGTCTGGCTGGACAGCTGGGCGGCCTGGACGACGGCGGTGACGGCGGCGTCGTGCGCGCGGGTCAGGTCGGCGGCGAGCAGGTCGAGGTCGTCGGCGTCGGCGCCCGGCGCGCGGCGTTGCGGGGGTGCGGGCGGGGTCTCACCGCGACGCAGCGCCTCGACCAGGGCGCGCAGGTCCGCCTCGCCGCGCGCGCTGCCGCGGCGCAGGGCTCCGACCCGGTCGCCGACGGAGCGGGCGGTGCGGTCGGCGGCGACGGCGGCGATGACGATGCCGGCGAGGGCGACGGCGGCCGCGCCGGCCAGCACGGCCCACAGGCCGGTGCCGGGGCGTGGCGCGGAGGTGCGGACGGTGAACAGCACGGCCGCGCAGGCGCTCAGCGCGACGGCGGTCGGCGGGAGCACGGCGAGGCGCAGCAGCTGCGGCCGTATGTGGGCCTCGGGGACGGAGGGGTGGGTGCGGACTGCCGGCCGCCCGTGCCGCCCGCCGCCCTCACGGCGGTCTGCGCGTGCGGCCGGTGCGCGGAGGTGAGACATCGGTGTCCTCGTACTGGGGGCCTGGTCCGTCGGGCCGGTGTCGCCCGACGGACACTCACAGTAGTCGGCAACGCATCATGTGCGGTGGGCAGTTGACAAAGTCCCACGCACAGCATCCCGCTCTGGTATGAGCCTTCGTACGACAGACCGATAACCTCGCACGACGGGCGGACAGTGGCGATCATTTCGCGATCAGAGCTGTTCAGGAGCGGTCGTGAGCAAAGCGCGAGGGTCGGGAGGTGTCTCGCCTGCCGACCCTCGCCCCCTCCCGTCCCCGGTTCGGCCGGCACCCGCCGGAGATCACCCGGGACCGGTCCGCGCCCCGCAGAGCCCTCCCCTGCGCATCACTCAGCGTCAACATCGGCGCGGTCGACGCCGTCCGGGCACGGTCGTCGCCGGCCGCTCGCAGGGGATTGACCCGCCGGTGGCCGGAACGTTCCCCGGCGCCGACGGCGTGTCCCTGACGCCCCCTCACACCTGGTCGGAAGGCGGAGGTCCGAGGTGCGCGCCGAGGACAACGAGCGGATACTGGAAGCAGGCGCGTTCACGGGTGCCGTCCAGTTTGTCGGACGTGACCGTCGGGTCACGGCGCCACCGCCCTTCCCCGGATCAGCGCGCATCGGCGCTCCGCGACAGCAGTGGTCATGCCGGTCGGGACGGGCACGGTTGTTCCGCGATGCGAGGAACGACCCATGTACGAACACCGGAGGAGCGCGGCGCCACCGCCCCCTCCTCTTGCACGCGAGGTGTCCCATGACCAGGATCCACCGCCTCCATTGCATCATCCCCCCGCACCTGCTCGACAAGCTCATGCGAAGCGACGACAGCGAGGTGCATCAGGCCGCGGTGGCCACCATGCTGACCACCGCGGCCCTGCGCGGCGAGCGCACGGTCCGGGCGTCCCTCAGCGGAACCGCCGCCCTCGCCGGCGGCCGCAGGACCGTCTTCGACTGCCGGCACGGCAGGTCTCTGCCCCTCGCCGTGCACGCCCGTTCGGAGGACGGGCCGGCCTCCGGCGACGAGTCCGTCAACAGGGCGTTCGACGGGCTCGGCGCGACACGCGACTTCTACCAGGCCTTGTTCCACCGCAATTCGATCGACGGCCGGGGGATGCGCCTGGACGGATACGTCCACTTCAGCTCGCACTTCAACAACGCTTTCTGGGACGGCCGCCAGATGGTGTTCGGCGACGGCGACGGAAGGATATTCACCGACTTCACCGGGGCCCTCGACGTCATCGCCCACGAACTGACGCACGGAGTCACCGAGAACACCGCGGGACTCGAGTACCACAACCAGTCCGGGGCGCTGAACGAATCCGTCTCGGACGTCTTCGGAACACTGGTCAAGCAGTGGTCGCGGAAGCAGACGGTCGAGGAGGCGGACTGGCTGATCGGGACCGAGATCTTCACCCCCGGCATCGACGCCGACGCCCTGCGCTCGATGAAGGAGCCCGGGCACGCCTACGACAACGCCCTGTTCGGCAAGGATCCCCAGCCCGACCACATGAGCCGGTACGTCAACCTGCCGGACACCGAGGCCGGTGACTCCGGCGGCGTGCACATCAACTCGGGCATTCCGAACAAGGCGTTCTACGAGACGGCGCGGGGTATCGGCGGGTTCGCCTGGGAGGCTCCCGGCCTCATCTGGTACGAGTCGCTCAGGGCGTCGAGCCCGGACACGCAGTTCCAGGACTTCGCGGACACCACGTACCAGAAGGCCGGGGAACTCTTCGGGGCCGGCGGCACCGAACAACTGGCCGTGCTGGCCGCCTGGCAGGAGGTGGGGATCCAGATCAGCGGCGTTCCGGCTGGGGTCGCCCGGGCGCAGGGCCTCGCGGCCGGCCGCAACGGCGGTGCCGGCCGTGACGAGGGCGTCGCCTCCCTGACCAAGCAGGTCGGGGCACTGGCCGCCCAAGTGGGAGGACTGGCCAAGGACTTGGCCGCACTGAAGGGCAGGTGACCGTCGGCGGGACACGGAGGGCGGGCCGGTCCCGGTCCGCCCCTGAAGTCGCACGAGAGCCGTCCGGTCGACGGGGAGGGCGAGGGCAGGGCCGCCCGGCCGGGATGGAGGGCTGTGGACGATGAGGGTGACCCTGGCGACGCACGGCGGGCAGGCGGCCGCCCTCCGGCTCGGGCTCCCGCCCGAGGTGCTGGACACCGGCACGCTCCCCGCGAACACCGCGGCGGAGCTGGCCGAGCTGGTGGCGGCGGCTTCCTCGGCGGCCGACACCGCGACCGGCATCGCCGCCGAGTCCGAACGACCGCCGACGCCGAACCGGGCGCGGGACGCCATGAGCTACACGGTCACGCTGGAGACCGGCGGCCGTACGACCGTCCTCACCCAGTCGGACACCACCATGACCCCGGAGTTCGCAGCCTTGCTCGACTGGCTCGAGCAGCACTTCGCGCAGCGGTGAGGAGCGGGGCCGCCGGTGGCTCACGCGGCCCGTTCCGCGGCCCCGGGCGCCGGAGCGGTTCAGGAGCGAGTGATCGGTGCCGGATCCGTGACCGGCGTCACCGGTCGCCCGCCAGGTCGAGATCCCCGTGCCGTGAGTCGTCCGCCACCACGTCCGCCGTCTCGGGGCGACGCCACGGATACACGCCGGGGCGCGCCACTGCCCGCCACCACGGATCGACCGGCAGCTCGCCCGTGGGTTCGAACGGCTCGCCCGGACGGGGAAGCGCCACCGGCTGGCCGGCCTCGGCGCCCGCCTGGCTCGTCCACTCCCCCGGTTCGGCCCACGGGTGCGGGGCGAGGTTGAAGGTGCCCCAGTGGATCGGCAGCAGCGCCCCGTGCGGCGCGCCGCCCTGGAGATCGAGGTGGGCCCGTACGCCCTCTTCCGGGGTCATGTGGATGTCCGGCCAGAACTCGCTGTACGCGCCGATCTGGATCATCGTCGCGTCGAACGGGCCGTGGGCGGCGCCGATCTCCTGGAAGCCGTCGAAGTAGCCGGTGTCGCCGCTGTGGTAGATCCGGTGCTCCTCGCCCGCGACGACCCAGGACGCCCACAGCGTGTGCTGGGTGTTGCGCAGGCCACGGCCGCAGAAGTGGCGGGCCGGGGTGGCCGTCAGGGTGAGGGGGCCGGCCTTGGTGTCCTCGTGCCAGTCCAGCTCGCGCAGCCGGCTCTCCGCGACGCCCCAGCGCTCCAGATGGGCGCCCACGCCGAGGGGCACGGCGAACAGGGTGTCCGTACCGGCCAGCGCCTTGATCGTGGGCATGTCGAGGTGGTCGTAGTGGTCGTGGGAGATGACGACGACGTCCACCGGGCCGAGCGCGGCGAGCGGCAGCGGCGCCGGGTGCAGCCGTCTGGGGCCGGCGAAGGGGAACGGCGAGCAGCGCTCGCCCCACACGGGGTCGAAGAGCACCCGCTGCCCGTCGATCTCGGCGAGCACGCTGGAGTGCCCCATCCAGGTCAGCCGCAGCCCCGTCGCCGGTGGCCGGGCGAGGTCGGCGAGCGTGGTGGCGTGCACCGGGACCGTGCCCGTCGGGGAGCGCCGGGGGCGGGCCTCCTTGTCGAAGTAGACCTTGGCGAAGTCCACCGCGGAGCCGGACGGACGGGTGCGGGCGGCGCCGCCCGGGTTCACGAACACGCCGTCCTTGAAGTGGGGCGAACGCCGGATGCGCGCCAGGCGCTCACCGGCCGGGTCGGCGCCGAAGGCCGCCGGCCTCAGCGCACGCAGCGCGGAGCTCGTGGAACGCAAGCCGGTCACGGCACCTCCAGAAGAGTCGGGGCGTTCCATTATGGTCCGCCCCACGCACAACGCCGGGCGAGGACGGCACCCGGGGGCACCGGACGCCATACGCCAGGGGCGGGAGCGGGGGAGCTCGGGGCCCGGAGAAGCGGGGGTGGAGGGGCCCGAGGGCGGAGGGCCGCAGGCCGCAAGCCCCGGGCGGAGGGGCTGAGGGTGGACGGCCCGCGGGGCCGAGGGCCGGGGACCGCGGGCCGGGCGGCCGGGGACCGCGGGCCGGAGGCCCGGCGGCCGAGGGCCCGGAGTCGGAGGAACCACGGGCCGAGCGGCCGGGGACCGCGGGCCGGGGGCCGGGTGGCCGGAGGGGGCGCGGAGACCGAACCGGCGGCATGCCCGCAGGACAGGAGCAGGGGCCGGGGCCGGGCCGGCCGTCAAAGCCAGGATCAGAGCACCGCGGTTTGGGGCGAGACACCGCACGCGGCCGGGGCAGGCGGACCCGAAGGCAGCAACCGCAGACCTGCGGTGGCGGTCAGGGCCCGGGGCCCAGAGGCCGGACCGGGGCCGGGGCCCAGGGGGCGCGCGGGCTGGACCGGGGTCAGGGCCGGGCGGCCTGCGGCCCTGCCGCAGTGGCGCCGCGCCGGTGGATCTCGCCGCCCCGGTTGCCCGCGAGGCGGCGGCCCGTCACGCAGAAGGGCGGCGCGGCCGGTTCGCCGTCCGGCCCCGCCGCCCCTCCGAAGGGGAGACGCACGCTGCGGCCCGACTTCGCCTTCGGAGCCGCAGCTACCATGCGTCATCCGGGTGCCACGTACCGTGCCGGGTAAACCACGCGAGGTCGGGATCGGCAGGATCCTGCCCCGAATGCCTCAGCCGGCGGCCGGCCGCGGCATCAGTACGCACACGGCCTTGCCGCTCGGGACCGGCACTACCGTCACTCGCTTGGCCAGGCGGCGGACCATGGGCCAGCCGAACCCTCCGGCCTGCCCGCTCAGGTCGGGGACGCGTGAGCACGGAGGCGTGGGGTCGGAATCCAGTACGGTCACCTCGACCGCGTCGGGCCGGGCGTCCAGGCTCACCACGCACGTCGCGCTGCGCGCGTGCCGCACCACGTTGGTGACCAGCTCCGACACCACCAGCTCCACGTCGTCGGCCGCGCGGCCCTCGACCGGCGGTACCAGCTGGCGCAGGTACCGCCGGCACAGGCGCCGAGCCCGGACGGGCGTTTCCGGGTCGCTGTCGAGGACCGTCTGCCGCGACGGGCCGACTCCCGTTCCCGGACGATGGCGGATCACGCGCTGCCTCCCTGACTGGCCGGTGGGTACCTGTTCACCACGTTCCCGTGCGCCTGCCCGGCTCCGGCGACGCCACTCCTCACTCCGGTGCACGCACCGGCAGCGGTTCAGCGCGTGGTGAGCATGCCCTCCCGCAGGCGCTTCAGGGTCCGTGACAGCAGCCGTGAGACATGCATCTGCGAGCACCCCAGGCGCTCACCGATCTGGGCCTGGGTGAGTTCCTCGACGAACCTCATGTGCAGGATCTGCCGGTCGCGCTCACCGAGCTCGGCGATCAGGGGCGCCAGGGCGTGGAAATCCTCCACCAGCCCCATGGCGGGGTCCTCCGCGCCGATGAAGTCGGACAGCACCGTCTCTCCGTCCGGCTCGCCGCCGATGGTGGCGTCCAGGGAGGAGGAGTTGTAGCCGTTGGAGGCCATGCGGGCCTCGATGACCTCCTCCTCCGACAGGCTCATCAGCTCGGCCAGCTCCCGGACGGTGGGGGTGCGGCCGAGCCGGGAACGCAGTTCCTCGGTGGCCCGCGCCAGCTCGACCCGGGCCTCCTGCAGGCGGCGGGGCACGTGGACGGCCCAGGAGGTGTCCCGGAAGAAGCGCTTGATCTCGCCGACGATGTAGGGGATGGCGAAGGAGGTGAACTCCACCTCCCGGGACAGCTCGAAGCGGTCGATCGCCTTGATCAGGCCGATCGTGCCGACCTGGACGATGTCCTCCATCTCCTCCGCGCCACGGCTGCGGAACCGCCCCGCCGCGTACCGCACGAGAGAGGTGTTCATCTCGATCAGGGTGTTGCGCGCGTACTGGTACTGCGGAGTGCCCTCCTCCAGTACCGCCAGCCGCTCGAGGAACGCCTTCGTCAGCTGCCGGGCGTCCTTGGGCGCAACCGTCCGGGGGTCGGTCACCTCCGGCAGGCCGGCCGTCTTGCCGTCCGCCTCCGTGCGTGACGCCGTCGCTGCGATCATCCCTCTCCCCTTCTCGTGACCTCCCCGACCGAAAGCGGTCAGTGACGCCCGCTTACCCCGGTTCGCGGCAAGCATGCGCGCGCCCTCCGGCCCGCCCGCGCCGCCAGGGGGGAGAGCGCGTCAAGCGGTCCGGCTGCCAGGGCCTTCGGCGCCGTCGTGTATCCGGGTGGCGGCCGCGTCGCAGAAGGCTTCCAGCCCGGACAGCAGGGCGGCGCGTTGCGCCGCCGGCATCAGCGCCAGGACGGCCTGCAGCTCCTTCTCCCTGCGAGCCCGCAGATCGACGAGGAACGCGCGGCCACGACCGCTCAGCCGCAGGCGCACCTCCCGCCGGTCGGCCGGGCTGACGACCCGGTCGACGAAACCCGCGGCCCGCAGCCGGTCGCAGAGCCGGCTGGTCGACGGCGACGTGGAGGCGAGCGATTCGGCGAGGGTGCGCAGGTTGATGCCTTCGTGGTGTTCGAGGATGAACAGGACACGGAGCTGGGAAGCGGAGGCGGGCGCGGTGGAGGCCCGGCCCCAGACCACTTCCAGCAGCTCCGCGGCCATGGAGGTCACACGCGCGATCTCCACGGGCTGAGGCGGGTGTCGGAAGTCGGTCACGGTCACACTCTCGCAGGCGCTGGGAGGGCTGCCAGCCTACTGGGGGCCGGAGCCGGGCACAGGCGACTTGGACATTGCCGCTCCTGCGGCGGGACGCCCGTGCTGTTTCCCGCCTGCCGCGAGCGGCCAACTGGCCAGGCCGGCAGCGTGGGTTGAGGTCTCCCGGTGCGGGCAACCGCACTAGCGCGGGTGGTTGGGGGACGGCTTGCGCTGCTGAAGGTGACGACGCGAAGGAGACCGACAATGACGTGGTGGGGTTGGACGCTTCTCCTCGTCGCGCTGGTGCTGCTGCTCACCGTGGGAGCCGTCGCCCTGCAGGCGCGCCGCCGCTCCGGCACGGTCCTGGTGGTGCGGCGCGAGCGGCGGCCCCGTCGGGGAGGTGCCCGGTGAGCACGCTTCTGCTGGCCTCCGAGCTGACCGGGCGGGTCGTGGTGACGCTGGGCGGTGAAGCCCTGGCGAAGGTCAAGGACACCGTGTTCGACGCTCCGGCGGGCCGTGTCATCGGCTTCACGCTGAACGGGCGCGGGCTGCTGGCGGGGCCGTTGCGCAGGAGTCTGCCGTTCGCCGGCGTCCATGCCGTCGGGCCGTCCGCCGTGATGGTCCGTGACGAGACGGCGTTGGTGGAACGGCGGGCGGTCATCGGGTCCGGCGAGGCCGCGCACGGCGATGTGCTGGGCGCGCCGGTCCTCACCGACCAGGGCACGGAGGTGGGCACCGTGCTCGACCTCGTCGTCGCGAGTGGTGCCGGCGGCCGGGTGGTGGGGTTCGAGATCGCCGCCCACGCGCGTCTGGAGCGGCGGCAGCGCAAGGTGTTCATCCCGCGCGGCCAGACGCTCGCCGTGTCCGGACAGGCGCTGGTCGTTCCCACGTCCGCGCGTCACTTCCTCGCCGATGACCTGCCGCACTTCGCGGCCCAGGTCGAGGCCTTCCAGGTGCGGAGCCGGCAGGGTTCCGCGGACACCGTCACCCCCGGTGAGGACACAGGAGGACGCGGATGATGCTCTTTTCGCAGACGCGCGGGCTGCCGGTGCTGACCGCCGTCGAGGCCGCCTCCCTCGGCAAGGTGGAGGCGCTGTCGGTCGACGCGACCACGGGCACCGTCTCGTACCTGCGTCTGTCGGGAGCTCCCGACCACACCGACGCCGTCTCCTGGAGCGCGGTCGAAGCCGTGGGCCCGGATGCCGTCATCGTGCGCTCCCGAATGGCCGCCGACCGCACCGCGCCCGATGTGCCCGCACATCACGAGGTCGTCGGACGCCGGGTCTTGACGGATCAGGGGAGCGAACACGGCACGGTCAAGGACGTGGCGTACGACCCGGACTCGGGACGCGTGCTCACCCTGTTCACCGCGCTGGGAGACATTCCCGGTGAGCGGCTGATCGGCGCGGGCTCGTACGCCGTGGTGGTCCGCGCGGAGAGCAGGTGATCCCGGACCGCCGGGGGCCGAGAGCGCGCTGCGCGGCAGTGGTGGCGGCGCGACCGGCCGGGCCGGCCCGTGAGCCGTGTGCTGCCGGAATGCCGCCGGATCCGCCGGACGGGCGAAGAGGCAGACGGTAGTACCGCTTGCCCCTCGCCACTTCGGGTACAGCGTGGGGATGGGGACGCGTACCCAGTCCTGGAGTTTACGGAAAGTGATGTGTTGGTGACCCGTCTCGGCAGCCCCGGAGGCGACGAAGCGAGGGGATCGCGCGACGGCGTCGAGGCTGTCGCGGTGGAGATCGCCGATGCCGTGGACAGTCTCACCGACCTCTGGACCGTGGCCGCCCAGGAGGCCGCCCTGCGCTTGTCCCTGCACCAGCTGAGGGCGTTGCGCGCCTTGGAAGCGGCTCCGGACGTGAACCTCACGGCCCTCGCCGAGCAGCTGGGCATAGGGCTGCCGACGGCGAGCCGGCTGTGCGACCGGCTGGAGGCCGCCGGTCTCCTCGAACGCCTGTCCCATCCGCACAAGCGGCGGGAGGTGCGGCTGAGGCTCACCGGGCAGGGGAACCGGGTGCTGGACGACGTGGCGTCCCGGCGGGCACAGGCCCTGGGCGCCGCCCTGGCGTCGATGGCGCCCGAGGAACGCGCGGCCCTGAGCCGCGGCATGCGCGCCTTCCTGGCCGCGCGGGAAGCCGGTGAGCCGGACGCGGGTGCGCGAGAGGCCGGAGCGCGGGGTGCACAGGGCGCCGGGGCACGGGGTGCGCAGGACGCCGGCGCGCGGGGTGCGCAGGACGCCGGAGCGCAGAGTGCGCAGGAAGCCGAGGCGCAGGGTGCGCAGGACGTCGCCTCGCGGGAAACCGGTGCGTCTCCGCCCGCGCAGCGGTGACGCGTCCGCTCACCCGGCCGTGCGCGGGTCCTGAACGGCGCTCCGCGCACCACGGCCGGACCAGTCGAGGCAGACCACCGCGGCGTCGGCCATCAGGTCGCGGCCCCCGAAGTGCTCCCACAGCGCGGAGACGACGGCACGCGCGGTCTCGTGCGGAGACGTGTGCCGCGTCGCGCTGAGTACCTGACGCAGGGCGTGCTCGCCGAAGAGGTCGCCGAGCGCGGAGCGGGTGTTGTGGACGCCGGTGCTGACGGCGACGAGCCGGTCGCCGGGTTCCACACGGAAGGTCTGCTCCTCGTAGGGGGTCTCCTCGAACATGCCGAGGGGCAGCTGGGCCTCCAGATCGACCTGCCGGATGGTGCCGTCGCGCAGGAGGTACAGGATGGGCGATCCCGCGTCCACCGCGTGCACTACGCCGGTGGTCAGGTCGAAGTGCAGCAGCAGCGTGGACGCGTACACCTTGCCGCCGTAGTGGGCGAAGATTGCCTGGTCCGCCAGGCAGGCCTGGTCGGCCAGGGAGATCCCGGCCCGGCGGGCGTTGCGCAGGGCGCCCACCGCGAGGCTGGTCAGAAGGGACGCGTCGACGCCCTGCCCCATGCCGTCGGTGACGGTCAGGGTCAGGTGATCGGCTCCGGTGGACCAGTCGAAGTTGTCCCCGCCGATGGCGTACGCGGGTTCGAGGTGCGCGCCGATGACGTACTCGTCGCGGGCGCAGCCGCGGCCCGGCAGGAGCTGCCACTGCATCTCGGCGGCGAGGGTGAGGCGGCGGGTGCGCCGGGCGAGGAGGTACAGGTCGGTGTCGCGGCCGGCCGTGACCACCTCGTGGCCGAGCGCCGTGGCGAAGTCGCCCAGCCGGAGCACGGTGACCGGATCCGCGGCCGCTGCGGGCAGCCGGACGCTGAGGACGCCCAGTCGGTCGCCGCGCACCGTGATGGGCAGGTGCACCACGTGGACGGTCGGATCGGGGATCACCTCCACCACCGGGCTCTGGGTGATGAAGGCGCTGCCGGCGGGACCGTCATGGGCGGGGACGGGCTCCCCCGTGTGCGGCAGATGGGTGACCGGCTGCAGGACCCGCAGACCGTAGTCGGCGAGGAAGAGGGTGGTCTCCAGCGCGCCGGTCTCCTCCGCGAGGAGACGCTGGGCCGTGGCGACGAGGGCGTGAGGCGGCACGGCCCGCAGCCGGCTCTCCACGGAGGGAACGGGCTCAGAGGCATGCACGGCGTTCACCTTCTCCCCTTGTTCACCATCTCCCCTTGCGGTCTCCACGCTATCGCGGCGGCGGATCCGCCATGCAGTGCTTCGCCGGGCACGCGTCACAGGGCCTCGTCGGTGGTGTGGCAGAGCAGCAGGCAGACGTCGTCGTCACGGTCGGAGTCGTGCAGCAGCGGTTTGAGCACGGACTCGGCCGCCGCGTCGAGGTCGTGCCCCAGTTCCGCCGCACCGAGCCCGCCGAGCACCTGGGCCAGCCGCTCGATCCCCGGGTCGATCCCGCGCGCCCGGCGTTCGACCAGCCCGTCGGTGTACAGGGCCAGGGTGGAGTCCGGCGGCAGGTCGACGGCGTGTTCCCGGTACGTGTAGGGCATCGGGACCCCGAGCATGATCCCGGGTCTGGCGTCGAGCGGACGCACCCTGCCGTCGGCGAGCCGCACGATGGGGGGCGGGTGTCCGGCAGCCGCCCAGGTGACGGTGGTCTCGCCGGGACGGAAGCGGGCCACGGCCGCCGTCGCGTACAGCTCGTGCTGCTGGTGGCGCAGCATGGCGTGCAGCCGGGTGAGGATCTCCGCCGGGCCGCCGCCCTCGACGGCGTAGGCGCGCAGCGCCGTGCGCAGCTGGCCCATGAGGACGGCGGCGCGCAGTCCGTGACCGGTGACGTCGCCTATGACGGCGAGCAGACTGCCGTCGGGCTGCGTGAAGGCGTCGTACCAGTCCCCGCCGATGTTCAGTCCGTGGGTGGCGGGCAGGTATCGCGCCGCCAGCCGAAGGCCCCGGACCGTGGGCAGGTCGGTGAGCTGCGCCCGTTGCAGGGCTTCGGCGACGTCGCGGTGCTGTTCGTAGCGACGGGCGTGGTCGAGGGCGATGCCGACGCGGCGGGCCAGCTCGATCAGCATGACGCAGGCGTCCGGGTCGAAGCGGGGCCCTGGCGCGGTCAGGGTGAGGACACCGACGACTCCGCGGGCGGTGAGGGGGATGGACAGCAGCGCCCTGTCCGGGGCCAGCGCGGACGGCGGGAGGTCGGCGATGCCGGGCGCGCCGCCCGGGTGGCCGGCGGCATGCTGCGGCCGGCCGGTGCGGGCGGCGATCACCGCGCAGGCGGGGCGCACCTGGGTCGCGTCGGTGAAGTCGTCGCGCTGCTCATCGCCGAAGAGCCAGACGTCGAGGTGCTCGGCGAAGTCCGGAACCAGCAGTCCGGACAGGCGCCGCACGATGTCGTCGGGCTGGAGGGAGGCGGTCACGGCCGCGCTGGCGTCGGCGAGGAAGGTGAGCAGGCCGCGCGCGTTCTCCGCCTCGGCGCGCGCCTGCCGCTCCGCGTCGAGCAGTTCACGCTGGGCGAGTGCCGCGGCGTCCAGCTCGGCGTGCAGTGCCAGGACGCCCTGGTTGGTGTGGTGCATCTCCTCGCGGTGGAAGCGCACCAGCTCCAGGTGCTCGTCGAGCCGGCGCAGCACGTCCGCGGTGTCCTCGTCCGCGGCGAGCAGGGTCTCGGCGAGATCGGTGACGTCGGCGTCCGGCCGGCGGCCGGGGCTCGGGCCTCCGGGTCCGCGGTAGCTGATGGTCCGCTGCCACCGGGGATCGCGTCCGTCGCGCCCCGGGCACACCAGGGCGGCGTGTACCTGCCCGGGCTCGTGGGGCGTCGCCGGCCGGAGACCGATCCGCAGCTCGGTGTGCTCGCCCTGCGCGAGGCATCGGCGCAGCTGCGTCGTCAGACCGGTCACGAAGCGCAGGCGGTCGAGCGTGGGTACGTCGGCGTCCGCCAGGAGCCGGGTCAGCGCGGTCCGGGCGGCGGCCGCGTCGTGGGGAGAGCGGATCATCCAGACATCGGGAGCGGTCATGGGGGTCCGTTCAGCGCTCGGGGACGAGTACGGCCACGCTGGTGTCGTCGCGCAGGGGCCGGCCGGCGCCGCGGGCGTCCCGTACGACGGACGCGGCGATCACGGCCGGGTCATGGGCGAACAGCCGCGGATCGGTGGGGGGTGTCCAGCGGCCGGGCAGGCCGTCGCTGTGCAGGAGGAACAGGCTGTCGCTCTGCCAGGGCGTCCGGCGCACCGGGAGCCGGGCGGGGAAATGGGCGCCGACGATGCCCGGGTGGGACAGGAGCGACTGCCAGGAGTCGCCGACGCGCAGACGGGCACCGACGTTGCCGACTCCGCAGAAGGTGAACAGGCCCGTGGACTCGTCGAGTTGTCCTACGGCCACTGCCGCGCCGCGGGTGGGACGCAACGCCGTGTGCAGGCCGCGAAGGATCTCGTCGGGCGGCAGGCCGGCGGTGCGGCGCAGCTGTGCCACCGCCGTGGTCGAGGCGTGCGCGGCCTTGGGCCCGTGGCCGAGTCCGTCGGCCAGCATCATGGTGAGGCGGGTGCCGGAACGCACCCAGGTGAAGGCGTCGCCCGAGTGTTCGGCCAGGCCCAGCGGGACGTTGAGCCCGCCGACCCGCTCACGGGTGTGCCGGCCCGGCGGGACGGCCTGCCGAGCGACGGGCGGCGTGCCGGTGCCTTCTGCGGGCGGCGGGCCGGTGCTCACGGCCGGGCGGGGGCCGGTGCCGTCCGCGGGCGGCTGGCCGGCGCCCACTGCGGGACGGGGGCCGGTGCCCTCTGCAGGCGTAGGGCCGACGCCCACGGCCGGGCGGGAGCCGGTGGACTCCGCGGGCGGCGGGGCTGCCTCCCGGGGGCCGACGCGCACTGCGGGCAGGGGGCCGACGCGCGCGACGGCGACCGTGCCCCGGTCGGGCCTGCCGTACAGGTCGAAGGCGTTGGCCTGCCGCAGGCACTCCCCCAGTCCGGCTCCGCGCGAGGCCGGGCGCGTGGTGAAGCCGTCCCTGAGCGCCGCCCGCACGTCACCGATGCCGGGCCCGTGATCGAGGGAGGCGATCTGCACCCACGCCTCATCGGTGCGGGGTTCGGCGTCGGGCGGGGCGACGAGATGGATCACGGTGTGCCCTCCTCCCGCGTGCTGGAGCGCGTTGGTGGCCAGCTCCGTGGCCACCTGGACCGCGGCGGCCGTACGCCGTGCGTCGAGCCCGGCCCGGGCACAGGCCGCCTCGGTGGCGACCAGCACGTCGCGCACGCGGGTGGTGTCGGGGACCGGGACGTCCCACACCCGGCTCATCGGGAACCCGGGCGGGGGGAAGGCAGGCCGGAGAGCCAGACCGCGATGGTGACGGTGGTGCCTTGTCCGGGGCGGCTGTCGATCTGGAAGTCCTGCACGAGCCGCTGGGCACCGCTCAGCCCGAGACCGAGGCCGCCGCCCGTGGTGTAGCCGTCGGTCATCGCCTTCTCGATGTCGCGGATGCCCGGCCCCTCGTCGGTGAAGGACAGCCGCAGACCCTGGGACTGCCCGTCGTCGAGCGCGGTCAGTTCCATGTGGCCGCCCCCGCCGTGGATGAGGGTGTTGCGGGCGAGTTCGCTGGCGGCGGTGATCAGCTTGGTCTGCTGGACCAGGCTCAGACCGAGGTCGGCCGCGGCCTGCCGGACCAGTTGCCGCACCCAGGCCAGGTCGGCGTCCGAACCGATCGGGACCGTCTTCGTGGCGGTGAGCCGGGCGCACATCAGGCGCCCCTCTCCGGGGCTGCGGACGGTCCGTCCGACGGTGCCCGGCCCAGCAGGGACAGCGCCCTGTCGACGTTCAGAGCGGTGTGCACGCCGGGCAGGGTGAGGCCCAGCTCGGCCAGCGTGATCGCCACCGCGGGACGCATCCCCGCCAGCACCGTGGACACCGCGAGCAGTCGCCCGCCGGCGGCGATCTCGGCGAGGACCCGCCCGAGGAACGAGTCGACGATCTCCACCCCGGAGATGTCGATGACCACGGCGCGCACCGGTCGGCGGCCGGCGCGGTGCGCGATGTCCTGCTGCAGTCGCTCTGCCGCTCGGTCCTCGAGTTCTCCTTGCAGGGTGACCAGCAGGACGTCCCCCAGCGCCAGGACCGGCACCGCGGTCGCCTGGCCGGCGGGGGACGAGGTCACGGGCGGCCCGACAGGGCGGGTGCCCGGGAGGACACTTCGACGCCCTGCTTGCTCAGGGCGTACGCCAGGGCGTCGGCCAGGCTGCTGCGCGTGATGATCGTCCCCAGGTCGATGCCGAGGTGGACCATGGTCTGCGCGATCGCGGGGCGGATGCCGGAGACGACGCACTCGGCCCCCATCAGCCGGGCGGCGGCCACCGTCTTCATCAGGTGCTGGGCGACGAGGGAGTCGACCGTGGGCACGCCGGTGATGTCCAGGATCGCGAAGTCGGCCTCCTGGTCGACGATCGCCTCCAGCAGGTTCTCCATGACGACCTGGCTGCGGGCGCTGTCGAGGGTGCCGATCAGCGGGACGGCGACGACTCCGTCCCAGAGCTTGATGACAGGGGTGGCCACCTCGAGAAGCTGCTGGCGCTGCCGCTCGATGAGCTCCTCGCCGGCGCTGAGCGTGGTCTCCATGACCACCAGCCGCAGCGTGCCCATCACCAGCGCGAGCGCGAGGGCGCACTCCTGCGCGTCGGCCTCGGAGCCGTCGGGGAACTCGCCGCGCAGGAGGTCGGCGGCCGAGACCCGCAGAGCGGCGACCTCGTCGGCGATCTGCGCCGCGCTCGACCCGCTGCGGGTACGGGAGGCCGCCATCCGCCCCAGCTGGTCGCGGGCAGCCTGGAACCCGGGCGCCGCGATGTCCTCCAGCCGGCCGGTGGCCGCGACGGCGGCCAGGGCGGCCACCACGGCCTTGCACGCCTCCACCGCCTCATCGCGTGAGACGGTGAACACCGTGCGGAACAGGGGGGCGTCCGCCCAGCGCTGGGCGAGCTGCTCCCGCCGCTGTTCCAGGAAGACAGCCAGTCTTTGCGCCGCCGATTCCCGGGCCGCGTCCTGCTCCGACACCTGCATCTTCTCCTTCGGTACAGGGTCCACGCCCCTGATCGGCTCATCCACCGCCGATTATTGCCGCATGACAAACATTAGCGCCGGGCGGGTGACACGAACAACACACCACCGCAATCCGCGAGCGGCTCGTCGCGAACGGCGCCGCCGGTCACCGCCCCCGCCAATCGAGGCAGACCACCAGGGCGTCGTCGTCCGGGGCGGGCCGGCCGCGGTGGCCGGACAGCTCCCGCAGGATGGCCCGGGGCACCTCGGCGGCGGGCAGCAGCCGGGTGGCCTGGATCGCCCGGGCCAGCGCGGTGTCGCCGTAGGGCTCTCCCTTGGGGGAGGCGACGGCGTACACCCCGTCGCTGACGAAGATCAGACGGTCACCGGGCTCGACCTGGAACTCCTGGACGACGTAGTCGGTCTCCTCGAACATGCCGAGCGGCAGCTGCGCCTCGAAGGGGACCCGTTCCACCACGCCGCCGCGCAGCCGCAGCATCTGCGGGGAGCCCGCGTCCACCACCCGGACCCGGCCGGTGGCGAGTTCGAAGTCGAGCATCAGCACCGACAGATAGCAGCGGCCCTGGTAATGCGCGTAGACCGCCTGATCGGCGAGTGCCGCCTGGTCGGCGATGGAGATGCCGGCCCGCCGTGCGTTGCGCAACGCGTTGATCGCCAGGTTGGTCAGCAGGGAGGCCTCGATGCCCTCCCCCATGCCGTTGGTGACGTAGAGCATGAGGCGGTCCGCGGTCAGGGACCAGTCGAAGTTGTCCCCGAAGATCGCGTAGGCGGGCTCCAGCTGCGCGCCCAGTTCGTACTCCGGGCGGGCGCAGGAGCGTCCGGGCAGCAGCTGCCACTGCATCTCCGCGGCCAGGGTGAGCCGGTCCTTGCGGCGTGCCTGCAGGTACAGGTCGGTGTCCCGCTCGGCCACGATCACCTCGTGCGCGAGGACCTCGG
Source organism: Streptomyces sp. NPDC028635 (assembly GCF_040637635.1). Classification (NCBI taxonomy): domain Bacteria; kingdom Bacillati; phylum Actinomycetota; class Actinomycetes; order Kitasatosporales; family Streptomycetaceae; genus Streptomyces; species Streptomyces sp. NPDC028635. The sequence continues at coordinate 191,173 of NZ_JBEZWX010000010.1, forward strand.
CGATCTCCGCGAGTTCCGCGAGGCACTCCTTGACGTGCCCGCCGTCCGGCAGGGTGACCGACAGCACGCCGAGCCGGTCGCCCCGCACGGTGACCGGCAGGTGGACCCGTGCCAGGCCTTCGTCGAGCGTCTCCACGAAGGCCTGCTGGGCTCCGAACGCGCGGCCGGCCGGGCTGTTGTGCACCGACACCGGCTCCAGGGTGTGCGGCAGCACCGACACCGGCTGCAGCACGGTGAGGCTGTAGTCGGCCATCAACAGCTCGACGGACTCCGCCGCGTACTGCTCCAGCAGTACACGACGGACGGCGTCGAGCAGCTCGTGCGGAGCCGCCGTACGTACAGCGCGTTCAGCGACCACGAATCTCTTCACGATGTAAAAAACACCAATCCTTTGCCGGTGGGATACCGGACATCACTCGGGGACTTCGGTCGTGCCATCCGTCTACCCGGTTGCCGGGTCATCAGTAGCCGACCCGCTCGCCTAGTACGCTGGCTGCCGTCCCAGCGCCTACGAGAGTGTGATCGTGACGTCCTTCCGCGCCCGCCCGCAGCCCGACGAGGTCGCGCGGGTGACCTCCACGGCCGCGGAGCTGCTGGAAGTGGTCTGGGGCCGGGCCTCCACCGCGCCCGCCTCCGCGTCCCAGCTGCGTGTGCTGCTCATCCTCGAGCACCACGAGGGCATCAATCTGCGCACCCTCGCCGACTCCCTGGCCTCCACGCCTCCCTCGACCAGCCGGCTGTGCGACCGGCTGCAGGCGGCCGGCTTCGTCGACCGCGAGACCAGCCCCGCCGACCGGCGCGAGGTACGCCTGCACCTGAGCAGTCGCGGCCGCGCCTTCCTCGCCGACCTGCGTGAGCGCAGACAGCGAGAGCTGCAGGCCGTACTGGACGTGATGCCCGCGGCGAAGCGTGCGGCCCTCCTGGAGGGCCTGGAGGCCTTCTGCGACGCCGTTGCCACGCAGATAGGCCATGACGCGGGCGAGGCCGACGCCGACAGCCGGTCCGCCTGAGACGGAAAGCGCGGCTCCGGGTCCGCCGGCGCCCACCGGCGCGGGCCGCCGGCGCACGGAACAGCGCCCGCCCACCGGAACATCCCAGATCCTTCCCGCGCACGTATGACACGGCTACTTTGTTGCCTCACGACTATTATTGTCAAACGGCAACAGTCAGGGGCGCCCACCACGAGGGCTCCGGTGCGGGCCGTGCCCCGAGGACAGGGCCGGGCGTTCGCGGTATGCGGCCCCGTGCGCTGCACTAGGGTGAACAGCCGTGGCGAGAGTGCGGTTGAGCGTGGCGGAGCGGCGGGAGGAGATCCTGCGGGCGGCCGTGGAGCAGATCGAGGAGCGGGGCGTGGCGGCGGTGCGGATCGCCGACGTCGCCCAGGCGCTCGGCGTGAGCAACGCGCTGGTGCTGTACCACTTCTCCACCAAGGAGAAGCTGGTCGCGGCGGCCTTCGCCTACGCCGCCGAGGCCGACCTCGCGCGCCTGCGGGAGCTGCTCGGCCGCCGTACCACCGCGCTGCGCCGGTTGCGCGCGGCGGTGCGCTGGTACGCGCCGACGGGACAGGCCAAGGGCTGGCGGCTGTGGATCGAGGGCTGGTCGGCGGCCCTGCGCGAGCCGCCGCTGCGCGAGGTGGGCCGCGCCCTGGACCGGCAGTGGAAGGCGGCGCTCGCCGAGGTCGTCGCGGAGGGGGTGGCCGCGGGCGAGTTCACCTGTCCCGATCCGGCCGCCGCCGCGCTGCGGCTGACCGCTCTGCTGGACGGGCTCGCGGTGCAGCTGACCGCGTACGGCGGCACGGTCTCCAGGATCCGGGCGCAGGAGTGGGTCGATGAGGCGCTGGCCCGTGAACTCGGGCTGACCCGGGAGGCGTTGCTGACGCAGGGACGGTGAGCGACACCGCCCCGGGGGCGCCGCCGGGCGGTCCGCTGCCGCCTCGTAGAGTCCCGGGGTGGACCAACTGCACACATCTGACCCCTCGTTGCCCATGCTGACCCAGCCGCAGGCCGCGTGGCTGCGCTCCCTCGCCGTCGACCACCTGCGCGCCCGCCACGGTGACGACGTCGTCGTCTCCGGCGCGGACCTCCTGCACGACGGGCGCCGCAGCCCGCTCACGACGCTGGCCCAGCGCTGCCGTGACGTGCCCGGGGAACACTGGCCGGAGCTGGTACGGCAGCACTTCGCGCGCCTGGAGAACGCCTCGCGGGGCGACGAGAGCGCCGAGGAGCTGCTGCGCGGGACGCGGCTGCGGCTGCTGCCCGACGACGCGTTCCCCCAAGGAGGCGGCGGGCAACTTCCGTTACGTGCGTCCGGTCGCCGAGGGACTCCTCGCGGCCCTCGCCCTGGACACCGACGACTCGGTGCGCGTCCTGCACGACGGCGACGTGGCCCGGGCGGGCGCCGATCGGCTGTGGGCGGCGGGCCGGGCCAACCTGCTCGCGGAGCCCGTGCGGCACGAGGAGGTGCGCACCGCGTCGGGGGCGGTGCTGCACTCGGTCCACGGCGACTCGCACTTCGTCGCCGGCAAGGCGCTGGTGCTGCCGGAGCTGGTGCGGGAGGTGACCGGCCGGGACCTGCCGGAGGCCGGCGCGCTGGTGGCCGTACCGACACGGCATCTGCTGGCGTTCCATCCGATCGTGGACGGCACGGTCGTGGACGCGGTCAACGACCTGGGCGCCTACGCGCTGGGCGCCTGCCAGGACGGGCCGGGCTCGCTGACCCCGCGGCTGTACTGGTGGCACCGCGGACGGCTGGTGTGTCTCACGCACATCGACGACCGGACGCGCTCGCTGTCCGTGCAGGCCCCGAAGGAGCTGCTGGACCTGATGAAGGGGCTGCGCGGCGCCCCGAAGCCCTCCCCCTTCGCCGCGGCGCTCGCGCACGCCCACGCCCAGGCCGCCGACGACCCCACCGCGGGGACGCTGCAGAGCTGGGAGGCATGGGTGCGCGCCATGCAGGAGGGCACCGCGCTGTTCGCCACGCCCGAGGCTCCGCAGGGCGACGGGCGGGCCTGGCTGGAGGCGTTCTGGCTGGCGCTGGTGTGCCGGGAGGGCGAGCGGCTGACGCGGCTGAGCCAGGTGCCGGTGGAGGCGCTGCGCCGGGCCGGTGACGCGGACGACTACCTCTTCCACTGGATCGGCACCCTGCAGGCCTTCATCGGGCGGCGCCCCATGGACGAGGTCGCCGACCGGCTGATCGCCACGATCCAGGCGTCCGACCCGCAGGTGGCGACCCGTACGCCGGACGACTTGCTGAACCTGGTCGACTACCAGCCGATCGCGCTGTTCCACCGGTTCATCGCACGCGACGAGGAGAAGTTCGCGGCCGCCCTCACCGAGGCGCTCGCGCACCACGCCCGTTACTGGCAGGGCTCCGGCGACCCGCGTGCCCAGGTCGCCCTGGGCCCGCTGGCACTCGCCTGCGTGGCCCACGACTCGGGCTTCCCGGTGGACACCTCGTCGCCGTACGTGCCCAGGCATCTCGTCCTGGGTTCCTGGTACGGGGAGTTCCCGACCTGACGGCGGGCGAGGGGCGGTCGCGGTACGGCACCGCCCCTCGCGGCGCGGCTCAGGCGACGGCTGCGATGCGCATCTTGATGTCGTCCGGGGACAGGGTGCCCTTGGCCGTCACATGGTCGCCGGAGGACTCGCCGCGCAGACGCCGCCCGATCCACGGCACCAGGTACTCGCGCGCCCAGTGCACGTCGTCGCGCCGCACCTCGAGCGTGCCGCGCGGCGGCAGCGGCGGCCAGGGCTGCTCGGGATCGGCCGGGATCCTCAGGCCGAGCGCCTGGCCGGCCCGCAGCGCCACACGCGTGTGCCCCTCGGGCGACAGGTGCAGCCGGTCGCCGTCCCAGGCGCGCCGGTCCTGCACGGACTTCAGCGACCACAGGTCGAGCACCGGGCAGCCGTAACGGTCGGCGATCGCCCGGACGTGCCCGTTGTAGGTGGCGATCTTGCCGCGCAGATGCTTGAGCAGCGGGACCCCCCGGGTGTCGAAGCCGGTCGTCACCATGACCGTGCCGGCCACGGCGGCGAGCTGCGCGACCGCCCTCTCGAACCGCTCGGCGACCTCGTCGGGGTCGGTGCCGGGGCGGATGATGTCGTTGCCGCCGGCACAGAACGACACGAGATCGGGGGCGAGTTCGACGGCCCTCGGGACCTGGTCGGCCACGATCTGGTCGAGGAGTTTGCCGCGCACCGCGAGGTTCGTGTAGGTGAAGTCTCCCTCGGGCCGCCGGTCGGCGAGGAGTACGGCGAAACGGTCGGCCCAGCCCACGAACTGCCCGTCGGGGCCGGGGTCACCGACGCCCTCGGTGAAGCTGTCCCCCACCGCCACGTACGACCCGATCACTGCTCTGCTGTCACTCTTCGAATCGTCTGCCACGGCAGACCATGATTCACCCTGCAATGTGACCTACGCGACCGTAGGCAGGGGTTGACGGTCGGTGAGATAAGCCACTTCAGGTGTCCGGCCCCGTCGGGAATAAGCGCCCCGGCCGTGAGGGCCGCGTGACGGCCGTGAGACGCCGGCCGCACCGGGCACGGAAGGCCGGGCACACCGAAGGCCGGACACCCGTGGGTCGGGGTCCGGCCTTGGTGGCGTGTCAGACGGGTGGCCGCCGGGGCGGCGCGGGGTCAGCCGACGGTGACGCCGTGGGCGCGCAGGTAGGCGACCGGGTCCACGTCGGAGCCGTAGTCCGGCGTGGTGCGGATCTCGAAGTGCAGGTGCGGGCCGGTCACGTTGCCGGTCGCGCCGGACAGGCCGAGCTGCTGACCCGCGGTGACGCTCTGACCGGCCGAGACGGAGATCTGCGACAGGTGCGCGTACTGGGCGTAGTAGCCGTCGTTCAGCTTGATGACGACCTGGTTGCCGTAGGCGCCACCCCAGCCGGCGGAGACGACGGTGCCCGCGCCGACGGCCTTGACGGTGGTGCCGGTCGGGACGACGAAGTCGACACCGGTGTGGTAGCCGCTGGCCCACATGCTGCCGGGGGTGTGGTACGCGGTGCCGATGGTGGCGCCGCTGACCGGAAGGGTGAAGCCGGCGGCGGTGCTCGCCGACCGGGCCGGCTCGGCCTTCGCGGGCTCGGCGGCCTTGGCGGCGGGCTTGTGCGCGGGCGCCTCGCTCTTGTGCGACGGCGCGGCCTTGTGCGCCACGGCGGCCTTCTTGCCGAGGGTCAGCTTCAGACCGGGGTGGATGAGCGACGGGTCGCTGCCGACGGCCTCGCGGTTGTCCTCGTAGAGCTTCTTCCAGCCGCCGGCGACGTGCTGCTCGTTCGCGATCTTCGACAGGTAGTCGCCGGACTTGACCGTGTAGACGCGCACGCCGGACCGCGGCGCCTTCTTCTCGGCGGACGGCAGGCTCTGGACGGCCTTGCCGGACACCGACTGGGCGGCGGTCTGCGGCGTGGCGGCGTGCGCACCGGCGGCGCCCATGAGCGGCAGCGCGAGGGCGGCGCCACCGGTGCCGGCGACGGCGAGGGTGCGGGCGAAACGCTGGGACTTCGGACGACGGTGCTTACCCTTTGCGGGCATGGCGCTTTTCCTCTCCGGCGCCTGCGAGGTGAGCTGTCGGGTTCGGGCTGGAGATGCCCGGCCGCGCTGGGCGCGGCTTCACCCCAGAGCCGTTCCGGGAACCGGAACAGGCGGTCGTACCTGTGGGTCCCCCGCTCCTGCCGTACGTCGGGTGGGTGGGTGCGGTGCGCCGGACGGCGGCAGGATTCGGCGTCCGTCCGGATTCGGTGGGGAACGTAAGCGAGCAAGACGCACGGGGACAAGCGAAAGGTTGCGTGAACGGGCGTTTCTCGTGATCCACTACCGGAACACGCCGTCACACTGCGTGCATTCGATCTGCTGTCCGTACGTCAATTCACCGGGAAATACGCCTCCATTACGTGGACATGACGTACGACGGACGGTCACCGTTATGACCCTCCTCACGCCACCCGCCCCCAGGGACCCTCAATTCATTGCGAGTTGGAAGGAAGGCGCCAATTCGGGCAGAAAGCCCAGATGCGACGTGGATGGATATCCGTCCCATTCGACCGCCGTCGCCGGGGGGCGGGGACAACCGGTTGCCCCGGGAATCCATGTCGTATCGTCGAAGGGCACCCGTCGGCCATTCGAGCCGCGTCGGCGGGTACGAGCGGGAGGAGCCCTTCGTGACGCAGCAGGTGCCGTCGACCGAACCCGAGCTGACCGGAGTGCGCAACTTCCGAGACGTGGGCGGGCTGCCCACGGTCGACGGACGGCGGGTGCGGCACGGCGTACTGTTCCGCAGCGGCCACCTCGCCCACGCCACGGCCGAGGACGCGGCGTACCTGTCCTCCCTGGGGCTGCACACGATCTTCGACTTCCGCAACGCGGCCGACCAGAAGCTCGAGGGCCCGGACGTCGAGCTGCCGGGCGTGCGCAACGTCAACCTGCCGCTGTCGGACCCGGCGGACGGCGCGGAGTTCTGGAAGATGGTCCGCGACGGGGATCTCGACCAGCTGCGCGGCATCCTCGCCGACGGCAAGGGCGCGAACCGGATGATCGCCTCCTACCGCACGATCATCAAGGAGCGCACCGGCGAGCACTCCCGGGTGCTGCACGCGCTCGCCGAGGACAACGTCCCGGCCCTGATGCACTGCGCCGCGGGCAAGGACCGCGCCGGCCTGTCGATAGCGGTCACCCTGCTCGCCCTGGGCGTGGAGAAGGACGCCATCGTCGAGGACTACCTGAAGTCCAACGAGAAACACCGCCGGTACAAGGTGCGCCGCAGCGGCTCGGCGGAGTCGGCCTACACTCCCGAGGTGATGGAGCTGCTCAGCCCGCTCTTCGACGCGCGCGCCGAGTACCTCACGGCGGCCATGGAGACCATCGAGGAGACCTGGGGCGGCGTCGACGCCTACCTGGAGCAGGGGCTCGGGCTCACCCCCGAGAGCCGGGAGCGGCTGCGGGCACGCCTGCTCGACTGACGGCCGCGCCCGAGCCGCGGCGGCGCCCGGCCGGCGCCGGGTCGCTCACGGAGGTACGCCTACTGCTGGGCGCCCAGCTCGAACAGCAGCCAGATGAACCCGGCCAGGACGTGCCCGACGGCGATGTAGATGATGAGGCGGATCCACAGGGTCCGGGGGAACTTCTCCTCGAAGTTGCTCATCGTGCCTCTCCAGGGTGGGCGGGCCCCAGGCACAGTGTGGCCGTGGGGCTCTGCAGCAGGGTGTGGACGAACAGGAGCTCCAGGCCTCCGGGGTCCTCGGCGGCGATCCGGTGCGGGGTCAGCGAGTCGAAGTGCGCGCTGTCCCCCGGGCCGAGCCGGTGGGTGGTGTCCCCGAGGCGCAGCCTGAGCCGTCCGGCCAGGACGTACAGCCACTCCTCGCCGGGGTGCACGCGCACGATGTCGTCCTGCGCGCCGTACGGCACCTGCACCCGCAGGGCCTGCATGCCGCGACCGGGGGCGCCCGCCTGCCGGTACGTCCAGCCGCCGGCCACCGTCGGCTCCATGTCCGCGGCACGCACCACGGCGTCCCGCTCGGCGACGCTCTCGCCGAGCAGCTCCGAGACGGTCGTACTGTAGATACGGGCCAGCGCGAGCAGCATCGGCAGCGAGGGCTGGCGCTGTCCGGTCTCCAGACGGGACAGATGGGCCGGGGACAGCCCGGCGGCGCGGGCGGCGGCCTCCAGGGTGAGGCCGGCGCGGCGGCGCAGGGACCGCAGCTGCGGGGCCACGGCGGGCAGTGCGCCGGCCGGTTCCGCGGGGGGCTCTGAGGAGCTCATGTCTCCATTCAGCCGCACGTTTGCCTCTGCGGCAAATTCCTTGCCTCAGAGGCAAAGCCGCAGCGGTGTCGCCCCGTCCGCAACGGCCGCCCGGCCCGCCGCCCCCGCACAGCCCGCCGGCCTGCCGCCGGACCACCGGGCCTGCCGGCCGGCCCGGACCACGGGCCCCGCCGGTCCGCCCCGATCACGGGGCCGCCGGCACCCGCCGCTACCGGTTCGTCACCGCCTGCTTGATCAGCGTCTTGCCGAAGTCCCACATCAGACCGTTCCCGCTGTGCGCGTCGTCCATCACGGCGGTGAAGGCGTCGACGAAGCGGTCCACATCCGCCTCGTCGATGATCAGCGGCGGGATCAGTTTGATCACCTCCAGGTGGTCGCCGGAGACCTGGGTCAGGATCCGGTGCCGCTGGAGCAGGGGGACGACCACCATCTGCGCGAACAGCCCCTTGCGGGCGGCCTGGAGCATGGTCCAGCGGCTGCGCAGCTTCAGCGAGGCGGGCCGGCCGAACTCGATGCCGATCATCAGCCCGCGGCCGCGGACGTCGGCGAGCAGTTCGTACTTCTCGGTCAGCGCGGCTAGCCGGGACTTCAGCAGCTCCCCCGTCGTGCGCACCTGGGCGACGATCTGCTCCTGCTCCATGACCGACAGCACGGCGAGGCCGCACGCCATCGCCTGGGCGTTGGAGCCGAAGCTCGCCGAGTGGACCAGCACGCGGTCCATGGACGAGTAGACCTTCTTGAAGATCCACTCCTTGCCCAGGGTGGCGCCGACCGGCACATAGCCGCCGGAGAGGGCCTTGGCGACGCACACCAGGTCGGGTTCGACGCCGTCCTCGTGCTGGTAGGCGTAGAAGTCGCCGGTGCGCCCGAGGCCGGTCTGCACCTCGTCGGCGATGAGCAGCGCCTTGTGCCGGCGCAGCAGCTCCTGTGCGGCGCGCAGCGAGCCGGGCGGGGCCTCGTGCACGCCCTTGCCCTGGATCGGCTCGACGATCAGGGCGGCGACGTCGCCCTTGCGCAGCTCCCGCTCGAGCGCGTCGAGGTCGCCGAGCGGGACCGCCGTGTCGGGCAGCAGCGGGGCGAAGCCGTCCCGGAAGCCGGACTCGCCGTTGACCGACAGCGAGCCGGTGGTCAGGCCGTGGAAGGCGTGGTCGCAGTACAGGACGCGCGGCTTGCCGGTGGCGTACCGGGCGAACTTCAGGGCGGTCTCGACGGCCTCGGTGCCGCTGTTGCCGAAGAACACCCGGTCCAGGTGGGGGCTGTGCGCGAGCAGCCGTTCGGCGAGCAGGCCGGGCAGCGGCTGGCAGTCGAAACGGGTGAGGTCGGCGAGGTCGAGGTCGAGGACGTCGTGCAGTGCCTTGCGGACGACGGGGTGGTGGCGGCCGAGGCCCATCACCCCGAACCCGGCGAGCATGTCCAGGTAGTCGTTGCCCTCGGCGTCGAAGAAGTGGGCGCCCTCGGCACGCTCGTAGACCTTGTCGAAGCCGATGGTGCGCAGCATGCGCGGGAGCTGCGGGTTGAGGTGGCGCGCATGCAGCTCGTAGCGTTCGGCTCCGCGCTCGGCGAGCAGGGCGCCGAGGTCGAACTCGGTGGTCATTCACTCTCCTTGGCTGTGCCGTCGAGGTCCATGACGGCCAGGCTCGCGCTGATCCGGCCGGCCACCTCGACGGGCGTGAGGCCGATGTCGGCCAGCACCTCGCCGCGTTTGGCGTGGGCGAGGAACTGCTCCGGGATGCCGAAGCGCCGTACCGGTACATTCACGTCGGCGTCGCCGAGGGCGAGGGCGACCGCGCTGCCGACGCCCGCGGCGCGGCTGTTGTCCTCGACGACGGCGACCAGCCGGTGCTCGGCCGCGAGGCCCGGCAGCGCCGGGTCGACGGGCTTGACCCAGCGCGGGTCGACGACCGTGCAGCCGATGCCCCGGGCCGCCAGCAGCTCCGCGGCCTTCAGGCACACCGGCGCCATCACGCCGACCGCGACGAGGAGGACCTGGGGGCTCTCGGCGGAACGGTGCAGCACGTCGAGGCCGCCCACCCGGTCGATCGCCGGGATCGACGCCCCGACGGACTCCTTCGGGAAGCGGACCAGGGTCGGCGCGTCGTCCACGGCGACGGCCTCGCGCAGCTGGGCGCGCAGCTGGTCGGCGTCGCGCGGGGCGGCGATCCTGAGACCGGGCACGACCTGGAGGACGGACATGTCCCACATGCCGTTGTGGGAGGGCCCGTCGACGCCGGTGACGCCGGCCCGGTCGAGGACGAAGGTCACCCCGCACCGGTGCAGGGCGACGTCCATCAGCAGCTGGTCGAAGGCGCGGTTGAGGAACGTGGCGTAGACGGCGACGACCGGGTGCAGGCCGCCGGTGGCCAGGCCCGCCGCGGAGACGGCCGCGTGCTGTTCGGCGATGCCGACGTCCCACACCCGGTCCGGGAAGCGGGCGGCGAACTTGCCTAGGCCGACCGGGTGGAGCATGGCCGCGGTGATCGCGACGACGTCGTCCCGTTCCTCGCCGATCCTGACGATCTCGTCGCCGAACACCGACGTCCACGACGGCCCGTCGGAGGGGACGAGCGGCGCGCAGGTGAGCGGGTCGATCACGCCGACGGTGTGGAAGTGGTCCTCCTCGTTGCGCAGGGCGGGTTCGTAGCCGCGCCCCTTGACCGTGAGGCAGTGCACCAGTACCGGGCCGTGGAAGCGCTTGGCGCGCCTGAGAGCCGACTCGACGGCCCGGATGTCGTGCCCGTCGATCGGGCCGACGTACTTCAGCCCGAGGTCCTCGAACATGCCCTGCGGTGCGAAGGCGTCCTTGAAGCCCTTCTTCGCGCCGTGCAGGGACTCGTAGATCGTGTTGCCGACGACCGGGGTGCGCAGCAGCACCTCCTTGCCCCAGGCGAGGACCTTCTCGTAGGAGTCGGTGGTGCGCAGGGTCGCGAGGTGGTTGGCGAGGCCGCCGATGGTGGGCGCGTAGGAACGCTCGTTGTCGTTGACGACGATGATCAACGGCCGGTCCTTGGCCGCGGCGATGTTGTTCAGCGCCTCCCAGGCCATGCCGCCGGTCAGCGCGCCGTCGCCGATCACCGCGACGACGTGGCCCTTCTCCCCCTGCACCTGGCGTGCCTTGGCGAGGCCGTCGGCCCAGCCGAGCGCGGTGGAGGCGTGGCTGTTCTCGATGACGTCGTGCTCGGACTCCTCGCGCGAGGGGTAGCCGGACAGGCCGCCCTTGCCGCGCAGCTTGGAGAAGTCCTGACGTCCCGTCAGGAGCTTGTGGACATAGGACTGGTGGCCGGTGTCCCACAGGATGCGGTCGGCCGGCGACTCGAAGACCCGGTGCAGGGCGACGGTCAGTTCGACCACGCCCAGGTTGGGCCCGAGGTGGCCGCCGGTCCGGGTGACCGCCTGCACCAGGAACTCGCGTATCTCTTCGGTCAGTGCGCCCAGTTCCGCCTCGGACAGCGCCTTCAGGTCGCGTGGTTGCCGGATGGTCTCCAGGATCGTCACGCTCGGGCCCCCTCTCGGTCCGTGCCGTATGTCAACTCACCGTCACTGCCGGTGTCCCGGTGGCGGGTGCGGAGCCCTCCCGCTCCATCTGCTCGGCGATCTTCGTCGCCTCTTCGATCAGGGTCTCGACGATCTTCGACTCGGGCACGGTCCGCACGACCTCGCCCTTGACGAAGATCTGGCCCTTGCCGTTGCCGGAGGCGACGCCGAGGTCCGCCTCCCGCGCCTCGCCGGGGCCGTTGACCACGCACCCCATCACGGCGACGCGCAGCGGGACTTCCATGCCCTCCAGACCGGCCGTGACTTCGTCGGCGAGCTTGTAGACGTCGACCTGGGCGCGGCCGCAGGACGGGCAGGAGACGATCTCCAGCCGGCGCTCCTTCAGCCCCAGGGACTGCAGGATCTGGATGCCGACCTTGACCTCCTCGGCGGGCGGCGCCGACAGCGAGACGCGGATGGTGTCGCCGATGCCCTGGGAGAGCAGGGCGCCGAAGGCCACGGCCGACTTGATCGTGCCCTGGAAGGCGGGGCCGGCCTCGGTCACGCCGAGGTGGAGGGGGTAGTCGCACTGCTCGGCGAGCCGGCGGTAGGCCTCGATCATGACGACCGGGTCGTTGTGCTTGACCGAGATCTTGATGTCGCGGAAGTCGTGCTCCTCGAAGAGGGACGCCTCCCACAGGGCCGACTCGACCAGGGCCTCGGGCGTCGCCTTGCCGTACTTCTGCAGCAGGCGCCGGTCCAGCGAGCCCGCGTTGACGCCGATCCGGATCGGGGTGCCGTGCTCCTTGGCGGCCTTGGCGATCTCCCTGACCTTGTCGTCGAACTGCTTGATGTTGCCGGGGTTGACGCGCACGGCGGCGCAGCCGGCCTCGATCGCGGCGAAGACGTACTTCGGCTGGAAGTGGATGTCGGCGATGACCGGGATCTGCGACTTGCGGGCGATGGTGGCGAGCGCGTCGGCGTCGTCCTGCGTGGGGCAGGCCACCCGCACGATCTGGCAGCCGGAGGCGGTGAGCTCGGCGATCTGCTGGAGCGTGGCGCCGATGTCGGACGTGCGGGTCGTCGTCATCGACTGCACCGACACCGGGGCGCCGCCCCCGACCGGCACCGGCCCGACGTGGATCTGCCGCGAGACCCGCCGCGCGGCGACCGGCCGGGCCGGCACCTCGGGGACCCCGAGGGAGACGGCGGTCATCGCCTCACTCCCGGTTCCCGGAGACGGTCTCGCGCATGGCGCGCAGGGACTCCTTGAGCGATCCCATGGTGGCCAGCACGGCGGTGGGCTCGTAGCCGCAGTGCGCCATGCAGTTGGCGCAGCGCGGGTCCTTGCCGCGGCCGTACTTGTCCCAGTCGGTGTCCTCGATCAGCTCCCGGTACGTCGGGACGTACCCGTCGCTCATCAGGTAGCAGGGGCGCTGCCAGCCGAAGAGCGAGTAGTTGGGGATCGCCCAGGCGGTGCACGGGAAGTCGACCTTGCCCTCGAGGAAGTCGAGGAACAGCGGGGAGTGGTTGAGCCGCCAGCGCCTGCGGTTGCCGCCCGCGAAGGCCTTCTTGAACAGCTCGCGGGTCTGCTCGACGCCGAGGAAGTGCTCCTGGTCGGGGGCCTTCTCGTAGGCGTAGGCGGGCGAGATCATCATCTCGTCGACCTGGAGGTCGTCGTTGAGGAAGTTGAGCACCTCGATGATGGTCTGCGGGGTGTCGGTGTTGAAGAAGGTGGAGTTGGTGGTCACCCGGAAGCCGCGCCGCTTGGCCTCCTTGATGGCCTCCACCGCCTCGTCGAACACGCCTTCCTTCGCCACGGACTCGTCGTGCCGCTCGCGCAGCCCGTCGATGTGCACGGCGAAGGCGAAGTACGGGGAGGGCGTGAACTTGTCCATCTTCTTGCGCAGCAGCATGGCGTTGGTGCACAGGAAGACGTACTTCCGCTTGGCCACCAACTGGCGCACGATCTCGTCGATCTGAGGGTGCATCAGGGGCTCACCGCCCGCGATGGACACCATCGGCGCACCCGACTCCAGCACGGCGCCCACGGCCTGCGCGACCGGCATGCGCTGCTTGAGCACGCCCGCCGGGTGCTGGATCTTGCCGCAGCCCTCGCACTTGAGGTTGCAGGCGAAGAGCGGTTCCAGCTCCACGATCAGCGGGAACTTGTCCCGCTTGCGCAGCTTCTGTTCGGCCAGGTATGTAGCGACCTTGATGGACTGGCGCAGCGGCATGGCCATCTGGCTCACCTCCGGGGGAGCAGCACATTGCGGTGCCATTCGAAGAAAGTAGGCAATACGGATCGAAGAACGCGGAAAGCCGATATTCCCCCGCGTACCGTGCCGATCCGGACGAGCTCATGTTCTGGAGCGTCCACGACCACCCGGACGGCCGCAACCGGGCGCTCACCGGCCCGGACGGCAGTGAAGAGCGTGGCCGCCGACTCCATGTCCACGGCGATCGCCCCGCCGGCCGCGAGCGCGGACCGTTCGGCGCCGCGTACGACGTGGTCGGAGCCGGTGAGCGGGCCGGTGTGGACGGTACGGCCGGGCAGGGTGCGGGAGAGTTCCTTCACCAGCAGTTCGGTGCCGACGCAGGGAACGGTCGAGCGCGGGTCCCGGGCCTCCTCGGCGACGACCAGGTCACCGGGGTGCATGCCGGGGGCGAGCCCCGCGCAGAAGCCGGTGGCGAGCACGGCGGCGTCGGCCAGCTCCGGGCCGGCCAGGGCCCGCCCGACCGCCCGCTCGGCCGCCCTGGGCCCCATGCCGGTGCGCAGCACGGTGACCGGCCCGCCCGCCCCGCTCCTGTCGCCGGCGCGCAGAGCGAGGTGCTCGATGCCGAGCGCGCAGGCGATCAGCAGCGGGGCGGGGGCGGGCTGGATGCTCATCAGGTCCCCTTGGCCTCGGCGCGGGCCCGGTGTGCGGGGAGCCGGTCGGCGAAGGGGTCGCCGTGGACGTACCGGCCGAGCGCGGTGAGCGGGAAGACCTGCCGGTACAGGTGGTAGTTGATGGAGAAGTCCCAGGGGAAGCCGGTGCCGGTGAAGTAGGGCTCGTCCCAGGAGCCGTCCTCGCGCTGGGCCGAGGCGAGCCAGGCGACGCCGCGCTCGACCGCCTTGGAGTCCTGCTCCCCCGCCGCGAGCAGCGCCATCAGCGCCCACGCCGTCTGGGAGGCGGTGGAGGCGCCCTTGCCGCTCCACTTCTTGCTGTCCTGGTAGGAGCGCAGGTCCTCGCCCCAGCCGCCGTCGTCGTTCTGCACGGACTCCAGCCAGGCCACGGCCCGCCGGATCGCGGGGTGCGAGCCGGGGAAGCCCGCGGCCACCAGGGCCGGCACCACGGACCCGGTGCCGTAGACGTAGTTGACGCCCCAGCGGCCGAACCACGAGCCGTCCGGCTCCTGTTCGGCCAGCAGCCACTCGATGCCGCGGCGGGTGCGCGGGTCGTGGGCGAGTCCCTCGACGGCGAGCATCTCCACCACGTGCGCGGTGACGTCGGCCGAGGGCGGGTCGATGACCTCGCCGAAGTCGCAGAACGGCAGCCGGTTCGGGAAGGGACTGGTGTTGTCGACGTCGAAGGCGCCCCAGGCGCCGTTCTTCGACTGCATGCCGAGGTTCCAGCGCACGCCGCGGGAGATGGCCTTCTCGACGCGCTCGGGGTCGTGGTGCGCGACCCGGCGCAGCGCGAGGACCACCTCGGCGGTGTCGTCGATGTCGGGGTAGTTGTCGTTGTGGAACTCGAACGCCCAGCCGCCGGGCGGGAGTTGAGGCCGCTTCACCGACCAGTCGCCGGGGCGCACGATCTGCTCGCCCAGCATCCAGTCGGCGGCCTTGACCAGTTGCGGGTGGTCGGCGGGCACTCCGGCGTCGGCGAGCGCGATGGTGGCCAGGCACGTGTCCCACACCGGCGACTGACACGCCTCGATCATCCGGGCGCCGTCCTCGCGCCACACGGCGAAACGGTCCAGCGACTCCAGGCCCGCGCGCATGACCGGGTGCTGGAGGTCGTAGCCGAGCAGGTGCAGCGCGATGACCGAGTACACGGCCGGGGGCTGGATGCCGCCCCAGCAGCCGTCGTTCTCCTGGCGCTCGATGATCCAGCGGGCGGCGGTGTCCATCGCGGCCTTGCGCAGCCGCTTGGGGACGACTCTGCGCAGGGCGTGCAGGCCCTTGTCCAGGCGCTGGAAGGCGCCGTCCCAACTGGCAACGGGTGCGAGCGGTCCGGGCGGGTTGGGGTGGGCCGGGTCGGTGTGCAGCTCGTCCAGCGCGAACGGCGCGGGGCGTACCGGGCGCTTGGCGGAGACGACGGTGAGCGGCACGATCGTCTGGCGGGCCCAGCAGCCGAAGTCGTAGATGTTGAGCGGCAGCCAGTGCGGGAACCAGATGAGCTCCGGCGGGAGTTCGGGCAGGTCCTCCCACTTCCACCAGCCGAACAGGGCCAGCCAGATCCGGGTGAAGACGCGGGCCGCGGCGATGCCGCCCTGCGCGCGGACCCAGGCGGAGGCCTTCGCCATGTGCGGGGCGTCGACCGCGTCGCCGGCCAGCCGGAGGGCGACGTACGCCTCGACGGTGGCGGACAGGTCGCCGGGGCCGCCGTAGAAGGTGGCCCAGGTGCCGTCCTCGCGCTGCTCGCCGCGGATGAACAGGGCGGCGGCGCGGGTGGTCGCCTCGTCGCGGATGCCCAGGAACTGGCGCAGCAGCAGGTCCTCGGCGTCCATCGTGACGTTCGTCTCGAGGTCGCCCTTCCACCAGCCCTCGGCGTCCTGCTTCGAGAGCAGGAAGTCGGTGGCGCGCCGTACGGCGCGGGTGGCGGCTTCGTGCACCCCGGCCGCCCCGGGGGTGTGGGTGTCGGTTTCGCTGGCCGCGGCAGCGCGGGACGGCAAGGTCGCCCCGGTGCTTCCGTCGGTCGTCGCTGTCATGGCTTCCCCTTCGTGCAGTCGTGCGAGTCGTGCTGCTGTGGGTCCGCCGTCGGCCGGTGCTCTCGTGGTGGAGCTGCCGGCCGGCGACTACGCGAGGGTGGTGGTCCGCCCGATAGTGATCATCTCTTTCGTACGACGACGAAGTCGGCGAGCGCCGTGAACTGCGCCCGTACCCGGTCGGGCATGTCGATGGCGTCGAGGGCTTCGATGGCGATGGTGTGCTGGCGGCGGGCCTCCTCGGCGGTCCACTCCCGGCCGCCGGCCTCCTCGATCAGGCGGGCGCGCTCCGCGAACTCCTCCTCGGAGAAGTTCTCGAAGTCGCTCGCCTTGGCGTCGGCGGCGAGCAGGTCGCCGAGCCGGTCGGACGCCGAGCCGCCCGCCGCGAGCGCGGCCACGACCGGCAGCGACTTCTTGCGCTGGCGCAGGTCGCTCCAGGTCTGCTTGCCGGTGGCGTCGGGGTCGCCCCAGATGCCGAGGAGGTCGTCGACGGCCTGGAAGGCCAGGCCGAGGTGGTAGCCGTACTTCTCCAGCGTGTCCGCGGTGCGGTCGTCGGCGCCGCCGAGGACCGCGCCGATGGAGCTGGCGCAGGCGAGCAGGGCGCCGGTCTTGTTGCCCTCCATCTCCAGGCACTCCTCGACGCTGACGCGGTCGCGGTGCTCGTAGGAGATGTCCTGGGCCTGACCGTCGATCAGGGACCGGCTGGCGGTGGTCAGGCGCCGCGTCGCGCGGCCGGCGTCGGTGGTGCCCAGTTCCAGCAGCACCTCGTTGGCCAGCGCGAACAGGGCGTCGCCGACGAGGATGGCCTGGGCGGGGCCGTGCACCTTCCACACGGTGTCGCGGTGGCGGCGCTGCTCGTCGCCGTCCATCAGGTCGTCGTGCAGCAGGGAGAAGTTGTGCACGAGTTCGACCGCGACCGCGCCGGGTACACCGGTCTGTGGCGCCGCCCCCGTGACCTCGGCGGACAGCACGGCCAGGGCGGGACGGACCGCTTTGCCGCCGTCGCCGGAGGACGGGTTGCCCGCCGCGTCGATCCAGCCGAAGTGGTAGGCGGCGACGGTGTCCATGGGAGGCGCCAGGCGGTCGACGGCCGCCCTCAGTACCGGCGTGGCCAGTGTCCGGCCGCGCTCCAACAGCGCGGCCACGTCCACCTCGGTGGCACGAGCGGCCGTCGAGGCCGGGGGGACAGGGGGCACAGTTACTCCTCTTGTTGCGGTACCGGGGGTGCGGGGGCCTGCCTCGCCGCGCTCGCCGAGCATCACGCCGCCTCCTCCACGGGGAAGAGACGGCGGGGGCGGGGCCGGCCCAGGGCGCCGAGGGCGGCCTCCGCCGCGCTCACACCGCTGCGGACCGCACTCTCCATGGTCGCGGGCCACCCGGTGGCGGTCCACGCTCCGGCCAGGTACAGGCCGGGGGTTCTGGTGCGGGCGCCGGGCCGCAGCCGCCCGACGCCGGGGGTGGGAGCGAACGTGGCGGTGCGCTCCCGGGTCACGAAGAAGTCCCGCACCACGGCGCCGCGGGTGCCCGGCAGCAGCCGCTCGAGCTCGGGCAGATAGCGTGCGCGCAGCTCGGCGACGGGCAGGTCGATCTCGTCGTGCACGGCCGACTGGGACAGCGCGAGGTACTGCCCCGAACGCAGCCCGGACGACTCCGTGCGGTCGAAGACCCACTGCACCGGGGTGCCCAGCGCGGTCAGGAAGGGCGCGTCGAGCACCTTGCGGTCGTAGACGACATGGACGTTGAGGATCGGCGCGGTCCCGATCCGCAGCAGCTCCTCGGGCGCGTCGAGCGCGCCGGGCGGCAGCAGGTCGTGGGTCTCGCGCTGCGCTACGGCGAGGACGACGGCGTCCGCGGTGAGCGTCTCGCCGGGAACCTGAACGCGCAGGCGTCCGTTTCCGTCTTCACAGACGGAGGTGACGCGTGTACGGACTTCGGTGCGCACGCCCGCGGAGTCGAGCGCCTTGCGGGCCAGCCGGTCGTGCAGATCGCCCAGGGGGACGCGCGCCCAGCCGATGTCGGCCGCGCCCGGGTCGGACAGCAGGCCGGTCTTGAACACCATCGCGGCGAGCGCGAGGGAGGCGTCGCCGGCGACCGCGTTGAGGGTGGCGACCCCGACCAGGTCCCACAGGGCCTCCACGGCGCGCGGCGACTGGCCGTGCTCGGCCAGCCAGCTGCCGAAGTCCCGGGTGTCCAGGGCCGGGTCGGTGAGGTCGAGTCCCTTGAGCGCCAGTGCGGCCCGTCCCACCTTCGCCCGCTCGGCGAGCGAGAGATGCGGGTAGGTGGCGAGGCTGCGGCCCAGGTGGAGCGGTACGGGCAGGGCGTCGCGGCGCAGCCGGCCGAGCCGCCGCCCCGCCGGCTTGCCGAGGTCGACCACGGGCACGTCGAGGCGGTCCTGGAGCGGAGCCAGCGCGGCGCCGTCGATGCGGTCGAGGAACCAGCGGTAGGCGGTGCAGCAGCGCAGGTAGACGTGCTGGCCGTTGTCGACGGTGAGGTCGCCGCGCTGGAAGGAGAAGGCCAGGCCGCCGAGTCTGGGCCGGCCCTCCAGCAGGGTGACGCCCAGGCCCGCGTCGGCGAGGGCGAGCGCCGCGGTGATGCCGGCGAGTCCGCCGCCGACCACGACGGCGTGCCGCCCGGAGCCGGCCGGCTCCGGCGCGTCCGCGTGCGGTCTCCCGGACCGCGTGGTGTCGCTCATCGCGCCCCCTCCCCCGCGATCGCCGCCCGCCCGGAGAGCACCGCGCGGTCAGCCGTCGCCGTCAGGGACGCCGTCGCGACCGCGAGGGTTGCGCGGACGCCTCCCCCGGGCGCGCGGACGTGTCCGCGGCTCGCCGTGGGCCGGCCGACACTCTGCGTGGCGCGGCACGCGCCGACGTGCGCGGTGACGGCGCGGCCGCCGTCCCGCCGGGCGACGCGGCCCGCGCCATCCGTCAGGGCGGCCGCCGACAGGCGCGCCGTCTCGTCACCGGCGGCACGGCTGATGCCGTCCCGCATGGCGGGCTCCTTCACGCGCGCCTCCTGACGGTCTGCCGGGAGATGTGCCGGGCGTCCAGTCCGGACAGGCCGCGCACGGCGACGTAGGCCTTCTCGTGTCCGGGCAGCGAGACCCGGCCGCGCAGGACGGCCTCGGGCTCGCGCTCGATGCGGTCCAGCAGCCGGCGGTAGATGCCGGCCATCGCCGCCACGCAGGCGCCGCTACGCCGGTCGAGCATGGGCAGCAGCCGGTAGCCCTCGGCGAAAAGGGCGCGGGCCCGTCGCACTTCGAAGTGCACGAGGCCCGCGAAGTCGGAGCCCTCCGGTGGCGTCGGCCCCTGGAACCCGGCGGAGCAGCCGAATTTGGCGAGGTCGTCGGCGGGCAGATAGGTACGGCCGCCCTCGGCGTCCTCCCGGACGTCTCTGAGGATGTTGGTGAGCTGCAGCGCGAGCCCGAGCGTGTCGGCGTACTCCGGCGCGCGTTCGGCGCCGCGCGCCCCCGGTTCGGTACCGAACACGCCGAGCGAGAGGCGGCCGATGGCACCCGCCACGCAGCGGCAGTACACCTTCAGGTCGTCCCAGGTCTCGTACGTCTCGCCGCGTACGTCCATCAGGACGCCGTCGATCAGCTCGTCGAGGCCGCCCAGCGGGATCGGGAACTGCGCGGCGGCGTGGGCGAGGGCGACCGCGACCGGGTCGGTGTCGTCCTCGCCGACCTCACCGGCGCGGACACGGCCCAGCACCGACCGCGTCTCCTGAAGCCGCGCCGCCTTCACGTCGTCGTCGAGCGCGCCGTCGCCGATGTCGTCGACGCGGCGTGAGAACGCGTACAGCGCCGACATGGCGCGCCGCTTGGGCGTGGGCAGCAGCCGGATGCCGTAGGCGAAGTTACGGGCCTGCTGTCCGGTCACCGCCTCGCAGTAGCGGTAGGCGGCGAGTACCGGTGCGGACACGTGTGACGGAGGCTCCACGGTCCGGATCACCCCTCTCCTCGCAGGGTCACGCCCACCTCGCGCAGCAACTGCACCTTGCCGTGCTTGGGAGGGCCGGGAAGTACGTCGTATTCGGCGGCGGCGATCGCGTCGATCGCCGCCCTTCCCCCCGCCACGAACCCCGCGAGCAGCAGTTTCAGCCTGCCGTGGACGCTACCCACCAGGGGGGCGCCTTCATTCAGCAGCCGGCGGGCGCGTTGCGCTTCGAACGCGACGAGCGCGCGCACCGATGCGCCCGCGCTCGCCGCGGCGAGATCCGCCTCGCCGACGTGAAAGCGTTTCATGTCGGCGGCGGGCAGATAGATGCGGTCACGGCCGAGGTCCTCGGCCACGTCCTGGAGGTGCTCGACGATCTGCAGGGCCGTGCAGATCTGGTCGGAACGGCGGATCCGCTCGGGCGTCGCGGTGCCGGTGACGGCGAGCACCAGCCGGCCCACGGGGTTGGCGGACAGTTCGCAGTAGGCGAGGAGGTCGTCGTAGGTCTCGTAGCGGGTGACGAGCTGGTCCTGGCGGTTGGCCGCGATCAGGCCGAGGAAGGGTTCGGGGGTGAGCGCGCGGCGGCGGACCGTGCGCTGGAGCCGGCGCAGCAGCGGGTGGCGGGGCACGCCGTCGAAGACGCGCCGCAGGTCGGCCTCGAAGGCGTCCAGCAGCACCAGGGGGTCCTCGGCGTCGCGGTCCGGCACGCCGAGCAGTGCCGCGTCGGCGCCACCGGGGGCGAGGTCGCCGTCTCCGATGTCGTCGACAAGCCGGGCGAAGCCGTAGACCGCCATGAGGTCGTCCCGCCAGGCCCGGGGCAGGAAGAAGGGGGCCACGGGGAAGTTCTCGTCCGCGGCCTTGGCGAGAGTGCCGCGCTCCGGATCCGTACGGGGTCGCGTCGTCGCCGTGTCCGTCACCGCCGGCTGCCCGGGGCGGGGACGGCACATGCTGCGCCCAGCTGGGGAGTATCCGTAGCCATTGCCGTCACATCTCCCGTTCTACACCGCGGACCCGATACACACTATTTCGGACACGCCGCCCGACCCCCCGCGCGGCGTCCCCGGCGCAGGGTGTCGCGCATTATCTCCCCACTTGCCGCCTTTGGGGACTGTTCCAGCTTACGTTGTACAACGCGTCCGGGATCCCCGGGGTGTCCTGCGCATCACAACAACACACCGATTTCCGTCAAGATTCCTCATGCTGGCCGGAGTTGACGTTTCCTTTGCACGGCGAGGGCCCCGCCGGTCCGGTTCCGGCGGGGCCCTGCGGCAGGCGGGTCACTTGCCCGTGAACTTCTCGTACTCCTTGAGGACCTCTTCGGTGGGGCCGTCCATGCGCAGCTCACCGCGTTCCAGCCACAGCACCCGGTCGCAGGTGTCACGGATGGACTTGTTGCTGTGACTGACCAGAAACACCGTGCCGGCTTCCTTGCGCAGCTCCCGGATGCGTTCCTCGGAGCGCTTCTGGAACTTGGCGTCACCGGTGGCCAGCGCCTCGTCGATCATCAGCACGTCGTGGTCCTTGGCGGCCGCGATGGAGAACCGCAGCCGGGCGGCCATGCCGGAGGAGTACGTGCGCATCGGCAGCGTGATGAAGTCGCCCTTCTCGTTGATGCCGGAGAAGTCGACGATGTCCTGGTAGCGGGCCTTGATCTCCTCGCGGGACATGCCCATGGCCAGACCGCCGAGGATGACGTTGCGCTCGCCGGTCAGGTCGTTCATCAGCGCCGCGTTGACGCCGAGCAGCGAGGGCTGGCCGTCGGTGTAGACCCGGCCCTTCTCGCAGGGCAGCAGCCCGGCGATGGCGCGCAGCAGGGTCGACTTGCCGGAGCCGTTGGAGCCGATCAGACCGATGGCCTCGCCCTTGTAGGCGACGAACGAGACACCGCGCACGGCGTGCACCTTGCGCACGCCCCGCTCCTCGCCGCGTTTCACGATGCGGCTGAGGGCGGCGGTCGCGCTGCCCTTGCCGCCCTTGGCGCCGTTGACGCGGTAGACGATGTGCACCCCGTCCGCGATCACCGTCGGGACGCGTTCGGTGCTCTGCTGCTCAGCCACGGCCGTACCTCTCCTCCGCCTTCCAGAAGTACACGAAGCCGCCCACGGCGAACAGCACGGCCCAGCCGCCGGCCGCCGCCCAGACGTGGTCGGGCAGGTTGCCCGCGCCGTAGCCGTCGATGAGGGCGAAGCGCATCAGGTCCATGTAGATCGCGGTCGGGTTCCACTGCAGGACGGTGGCGATCCACTGCGGCTTGTTGGCGAGCATCACCGGGATGGAGAACATCACGCCCGACGCGTACATCCACGTCCGCATCACGAACGGCATCAGCTGCGCGAGGTCCGGGGTCTTCGCTCCGGCCCGCGCCATGATCAGCGACAGCCCGGTGTTGAAGCAGAACTGCAGCAGGAGTATGGGAATGATCAGCAGCCAGGACAGGTCCGGGTAGCTGCCGAAGCCGATCGCGAAGATGAACAGCACGATCATCGAGAAGAGCAGCTGCTGCAGCTGCTGGAGCGAGAACGAGATCGGCAGCGAGGCGCGCGGGAAGTGCAGCGCGCGCACCAGGCCGAGGTTGCCGGAGATCGCCCGCACCCCGGCCATCACCGAGTTCTGCGTGAAGGTGAAGACGAAGATGCCCGTGACCAGGAACGGCACGTACACCTCGCGGGACATGCCCTTGTCGGCCTTGAGGATCAGCCCGAAGATCAGGAAGTACACGGCCGCGTTCAGCAGCGGGGTGGCCACCTGCCACAGCTGACCGAGCTTGGCCTGGCTGTACTGGGCGGCCAGCTTGGCCGAGGAGAAGGCCATGATGAAGTGGCGCCGGCCCCACAGCTGACGGACGTACTCCCTCAGCGGCGGCCGGGCGCCGCTCACGGACAGCCCGAACCGGTCGGCGAGCTGTGCCGCCGTGAGGCCCTCGTCGGGCGACGGTGCCGCGCTCACCGCGACGGTGCCGTCATGCGTTGTCTCACTCACAGTGGAAACTTTCGTCTTCGTTTCGATGCGCAGCCTGTGCGGGCTGGGCACGGGCCGGGGGCCAGGGGTCGGGCCGCCGGCGTGCCGTCGGGAACGAGCTTCTCAGATGATGGGAGGCCGGCCCAGCCGGGTCAGCCGCCACACGGTACGCCACCGCATGGGACGGCGGGGACCGCACGCCGTGGTCCAGCCCTCGCGGAAACCGCCGAACCACGCCTTCAGCGCCGACCGGGAGGGGCGGCGGGCCAGCGTGAGCAGCAGCCACACCCCGAGGTAGACCGGGACGAGCGGGGCGGGCAGGTTGCGGCGGGCCAGCCAGACGCGGTTGCGGGCGACCATGCGGTGGTAGACCGCGTGCCGCGAAGGGGCGGTCGTCGGGTGGTACAGCACCATGTCGGACCGGTAGTCGATCATCCAGCCCGCGTCCAGGGCCCGCCATGCCAGGTCGGTCTCCTCATGGGCGTAGAAGAACGCGTCCGGCAGCGCCCCGACCTCGGCAAAGACACGCGTACGGACGGCGTTGGCGCCGCCGAGGAAGGTGGTGACCCGCGAGGAGCGCATCGGGTCCGAGGCGCGCAGCCGGGGCACGTGGCGGCGCTGGGTGACGCCGGTGTCCGGGTCGGCGATGCGGAAGCTTATGATGCCGAGCTTCTCGTCTGCGGCGAACGCCTGCCGGCACAGCTCGGCGGTGTCGGTGCGGGCGAGCAGACCGTCGTCGTCGAGGAAGAGCAGGATGTCCACGTCCCGGCCGCCCGGCCCGAACGCCTCGATGCCGACGTTGCGCCCGCCGGGGATGCCGAGGTTCTCCGGCAGCTCGATCGTGCGCACGCCCGCGGGGACGTCCGGGACCGGTGAGCCGTTGCCGACGACGACCACCTCGACCCGGTCGCCGTCCTGCTTCGCGACCGAGTCGAGCAGCGCGCGCAGCTCGTCGGGGCGGTTGCCCATGGTGATGACGACCGCGCCGACCTTCAGGGCCGCGGCGCTCATCGCAGCCTGCTGGAGGCGAGGACGGACACGAGGTGCAGCAGCGTCTGCAGCAGCGCGATCCCGGCGAGCACGGCGGTGCCGAGGCGGGTGAAGAACAGATCGCCCCGGGCCTGGTCCACGATCGCGAGGACCAGGATCAGCAGCGACGCCTCGATACCGAGGATCAGCCGGTGGAACTTCAGCGCCGCGGCGGCCTTGCGGGCCAGCGCCATGCCGGAGGAGCGCGGCTCGGACGCCGCCTCCTTGACCGGCGCCAGCCCGGCCTGGTGGCGGGCCACGCCGACCAGGTCCGTCTCGGCCTTGATCAGGATCGCGCCGAGCGCGGCGAGGGTGCCGAGGAACGCCCACAGCCAGTCGATACGGCCGCTGCCGAACAGGTCGGCGGCGCGCAGCCCCAGGCCGACCAGCACGGCGGCGTCGGTGAGGTAGGCGCCGACCCGGTCCAGGTAGACCCCGCCGAGGGAGTACTGCTGCTTCCAGCGGGCGATCTCGCCGTCGACGCAGTCCAGCAGCAGGTACAGCTGGACCGCCACCACGCCGAGGACCGCGCCGGGGATCCCGGGCACCAGCAGCGCCGGGGCCGCGAGCACGCCGCAGACGGTCATCAGGTAGGTGAGCTGGTTGGGGGTGACCCTGGTGTTCACCAGGTAGCGGTCGATCCGCAGGGACACCTCACGCATGTAGAGGCGGCCCGCCCAGTGCTCACCGCTGCGCCGGTCCTTGACCCCCGCGGGGTGCACGACCGGGCGGAGTTCAGCTACCGATGGCCTTGACATAGTCGGCGTAGACGTCCTTGATCTGGTCGGTCGTGAGGTCGAGGTGTTCCAGGATCGTGTAGCGGCCGGGCCGGGTCTCCGGCGCGAACTCCACGACCTTGACGAACTCCTCGGTCGTGAAGCCGATCTCGCCCGGCAGCACGGGCAGCCCGTGCCGGCGCAGCACCTCGGCCATGTGGGCCGACGCCTCGTGCGCGCCGCGCAGGTACATCGCGAAGGCGGCGCCGAGGCCGCACTGCTCGCCGTGGCTGGCGGCCCGCTTGGGGTAGAGCAGGTCGAAGGCGTGGTTGATCTCGTGGCAGGCGCCGGAGGACGGCCGCGAGTCGCCCGAGACGGACATGGCGATGCCGCTCAGCACCAGGGCCTCGGCGAGGACCTGGAGGAAGTCGTTGTCGCCGATGCCGCCGGGGTGGCGCAGCACCGCCTCGCCCGCCTGCCGGGCCATGGCCGCGGCCAGGCCGTCGATCTTCTCGCCGTTGACGCGGTTGGCCAGCTCCCAGTCCGCGATGGCGGAGATGTTGGAGATGGCGTCGCCGATGCCGGAGCGCACGAAGCGGGCCGGGGCGTCGCGGATGACGTCCAGGTCGATGACGACGGCGATCGGGTTCGGCACACCGTAGGAGCCGCGGCCGGCGTCGTTGTCGAGGGTGGCGACCGGGGAGCACAGACCGTCGTGCGCGAGGTTGGTCGGCACGGCGACCAGGGGCAGCCCGACGCGCGCCGCGGCGAACTTGGCGCAGTCGATGATCTTGCCGCCGCCGAGGCCGACGACCGCGTCGTAGCGGCCGCCCTTCATGTCGCCGGCCAGCCGGATCGCGTCGTCCAGGGTGCCGCCGCCGACCTCGTACCAGGTCGCGCCGGGCAGTGAGGGCGCGATGCGCTCGCGCAGCCGGGCGCCGGAGCCGTTGCTGACGGCGACGGCGAGCCGCCCGGAGTGCGAGATCCGCTCGTCGGCGAGGACGCCCGCCAGGTCGTCGAGGGCACCCGGGCGGATGTCCACGACGACCGGCGTGGGGATCAGCCGGGTCAGTACTGGCACGCGATCACACGCCCCTTGGCGAGGTCGTCGTGGTTGTCGATCTCGACCCACTTGACGTCGCCGATCGGCGCCACGTCGATCTGGAAGCCGCGGTTGACGAGCTCCTGGTAGCCGTCCTCGTAGTACAGCTGCGGGTCGCGCTCGAAGGTGGCCTTCAGCGCGTCGGCCAGCTCGGCGGCCGCGTCGCCCTCGATGAGGGTGACACCGATGTACTCGCCGGTCGCCTCGGCCGGGTCCATCAGCTTGGTGATCTTCTGGACGCCCTTGGCGGGGTCGACGACGACCTTCATCTCCTCGTCGGCGAGGGACTTCACGGTGTCCAGGGCGAGGATGATCCTCTTGCCGTCGCCGCGGGCCGCGAGCAGGGTCTTCTCCACGGAGACCGGGTGCACGGTGTCGCCGTTGGCGAGGATCACGCCGTCCTTGAGGGCGTCACGGCCGCACCACAGGGAGTAGGCGTTGTTCCACTCCTCGGCCTTGTCGTTGTCGATCAGGGTGATCTTCAGGCCGTACTTGGCCTCCAGGGCCTCCCGGCGCTCGTACACGGCCTCCTTGCGGTAGCCGACGATGACCGCGACCTCGGTGAGACCCACCTCGGCGAAGTTGCCGAGGGTGAGGTCCAGGACGGTGAGGCTGTCCTCGGCGCCCTCGGGCCCGACCGGCACCAGCGCCTTGGGCAGGGTGTCGGTGTAGGGGCGCAGACGCCGTCCGGCGCCGGCCGCCAGCACGAGGCCGATCATGCGGGTTCTCCTTCGTCGTGTACGGCGGGTGCGCCGCCCTGATGGGCGGACACCCAGAAGCGGATGCTCTCGGCGAGCACCAGCAGGGCGATGATCACGGCCAGTGCCGTGAGCGCGACCTTGAACTGCGGGGCGGTGAGCAGCGCGGCCAGTACGGCCACGAGCAGCGTCCGCCCCTCCTGTCCCCCGGTGGCGCGCACCAGCCAGGCCGGGGGCGCGCCGGCGTCGCCGCGGATGCGGTACACCGTGTCGTAGTGATGGTAGGCGACGGCCGCCACCAGCCCGAAAGCCGCCGGAAGCGCCCCGTTCACGTCCGCTTTCGCGGCCAGCACGAGCACGGTGACGTATTCGGCGGCGCGGAAGAGCGGGGGGACGAGCCAGTCGAGGGGGCCGGTGAGGGGACGGGCGACGGCGAGCGCGGAGGTCAGGACGTAGCCGGCGGCCGCGAGGGCGGGCCAGGCCGTGCCCTGGCCGGTCAGCGCGGAGACGGCGACGACCGCGGCGCCGCCCAGCAGGGCGAGCGCGGGGACGGCGAGGCCGGGCAGCCGCCGCACCGGCAGCACGCGGGCGAGGGCGTGGGCGAGCGGCCCGGAGTCGGCGAGGTCCGCGAGCGCGCGCGCGGCGCGGTCGGTGCCCCGGTGGGCCCGGCGGGCCAGGGAACGCAGCACCCGGCCGGCCGTGGTGTAGAGAGAGGCGAAGGCGCAGCCGGCGAGCAGGGCGTAGAAGGTGATGCGCGGGGTGGTCGCGGCGGTGAGGACCGCGATCATGGCCCACCGCTCACCGATGGGCAGGATGATCATGCGGCGCACCCACAGGGTCCAGCCGACGCCGTCGAGCCGGTCGGTGGGGGCGGCCGGCTTGGACCCGGCCGTGGCGGGGGCCGCGTCGTCGGTGGCCTCGTGGAAGGCGAAGTCGACCATGTGCCGGCCGGTCTGCAGGATCATCGCGCCGAGCGCGAGGGCCCATACGTCGTCACCGCCGCGGGCCGCCCCGAGGGCGAGGCCCGCGTAGTAGGCGTACTCCTTGGCCCGGTCGAAGGTGGCGTCCAGCCAGGCGCCGAGCGTGGAGTACTGCAGGGAGTAGCGGGCGAGCTGGCCGTCGGTGCAGTCGAGCACGAACGACGCGATGAGCAGGACGGCGGCCGCGACGAAGCCGGCGCGGGTGCCGGTGGCCGCGCAGCCCGCGGCGATCAGGGCGGTGAGCAGCGAGGCCGTGGTGACCTGGTTCGGGGTGAGGCCGCGCCGGGCGCACCAGCGGGCGAGGTGGCGCGAGTAGGGGCTGATGAAGAAGGTCGTGAAGAACCCGTCGCCGGCCTTCACCGCCGACTTCAGGCGTACGGCCTCCTCGTCGACGGCGGCGACGGCCTGCCGTGCCTCGTTGCGGGCCTGCGGGTCGGCCGGTACGGCGGCGACGAGACTGCCGAGCGCGGGGCGGTGGACGTCGGTGCCCTCGGCGTCGAGCGCGGCGGTGACACGGTCGGCGAGACCGGCCAGGGCGGTGTGAGTGGCGCACGCGGAGCCCGGGGCGCCCGGGGTGTCACCGGACGCGGAGGTCTCGCGGGCCATCGCACGGGTGAGGGCCTGGCGGCCCGCGGGCTGGGCGGTGACGGCACCGGGGATCGCGGCGAGAGGGAAGCGGGGGTCGGTGAGGCCGAGGCGCAGGGCGTGCAGGTGGCCGACGAAACGCGCGTCGACTACGGCGACGCGCTGGTCACCGGGGACGGCGGCGAGCAGGGACTCGGCGTCGGCGGCGTCCGAGGCCGACCGCACCTCGAAACCCAGCGCCCGCAGGTCGTCCTCGATCGACGCTCCGGGGACCGGCTGGCCGGTGAGGATGGCGGTCGACAACCGAACTCACTCCCTGGACACCGGCGCGTCGGGCGCCGGTCGTGTGCATGGTGGGGGGTGCCGCTGGGTGCACCAGGCGGGCGGCATGTCGGCAGAGGCTATCGGATGCCGCGGAGCGCGTGTTCACCGCCCGTTCAACACCTGATCGACGCGGACTGCACCGCCCTTTGCCGCGATCATCATCGGTGATCGAACCCCCACCCCACAAACCGCCCCTGGACAGACACCGCATCGGGGGACATACGGGTAGAGGCGGCGGGGGTCCGTGTGGCGGGGCGGGGGCGGGCCGGGCGGGCGCCGGGGCGGGTGGTCCGCGGGCGCGCTGCCCGTGCGTG
Organism: Streptomyces sp. NPDC028635; assembly: GCF_040637635.1. Classification (NCBI taxonomy): domain Bacteria; kingdom Bacillati; phylum Actinomycetota; class Actinomycetes; order Kitasatosporales; family Streptomycetaceae; genus Streptomyces; species Streptomyces sp. NPDC028635. The sequence continues at coordinate 219,953 of NZ_JBEZWX010000010.1, forward strand.
CGGAACCGCACGGAGCTTCCCTGCGGGCAAGGCTTGCTCTCACTCCCCGCGCCCCGCGCCCCCCGGCCGCCGGAGCTCCGGAGCGCACGGAGCGCCGGAGCGCCGGAGCGGATGCTCGTCCGGCTCGGCGTGCAGCCGCTGAGCCGGGCGCCGACGCGCCGCCGGCACCGCATGAGCGCGGGCACGGTATGCACTCGGCCGAGCGCTCCCGGCGAGGCGCGCCCTGGACCCCGAGAACCCGGCGGAGCCGCCCGCAACCGCCTGACCTGGGAATCGTTTGTGCAGGTCAGGGCACATGACAACGGTGTTCAGTGCCGCGTTGCCGGATACCCCCCACCCGTAGTTGACTGGGGGCTCGGGCGTTCACAGGAGGAGTTTTCATGGGGGCTGGGCACGATCACGCGCACGGTCACGGCGGGCATGCGCACACCGCCGGGACGGCGACCGCGGCGTACCGCGGGCGACTGCGGGCCGCGCTGGGGATCACGCTCACCGTGATGGTGGCCGAGATCGTCGGCGGTCTGCTCGCCGACTCCCTCGCGCTGGTCGCCGATGCCGCGCACATGGCGACCGACGCCCTCGGCCTCGGCATGGCCCTGCTGGCGATCCACTTCGCGAACCGCCCGCCCAGCGAGCGCCGCACCTTCGGCCTGGCCCGCGCCGAGATCCTCGCCGCGCTGGCCAACTGTCTGCTCCTGCTCGGCGTGGGCGGCTACGTCCTCATCGAGGCGATCCAGCGCTTCGTCACCCCGGCCGCGACGGAGGGCGGGCTCACGATCTTCTTCGGCGTCTTCGGCCTCGTCGCCAACAGCGTCTCGCTCGCCCTGCTGATGCGCGGCCAGGCGGAGAGCCTCAACGTGCGCGGCGCCTTCCTCGAGGTCGCCGCCGACGCGCTCGGCTCGGTCGCCGTGATCATCGCCGCCGCGGTGATCCTGCTCACCGGCTGGCAGGCCGCCGACCCGATCGCCTCCCTGGTCATCGGCCTGATGATCGTCCCGCGGACCGTCAAGCTGCTGCGCGAGACCCTGGACGTGCTGCTGGAGTCGGCGCCGAAGGGCGTGGACATGGCGGAGGTGCGCACGCACATCCTGGCCCTGGACGGCGTGGAGGACGTCCACGACCTGCACGCCTGGACGATCACCTCGGGCCTGCCGGTGCTCTCCGCGCACGTCGTGGTCAGCACCGAGGTCCTCAACGCGATCGGCCACGAGAAGATGCTGCACGAGCTGCAGGAGTGCCTCGGCGGCCACTTCGACGTGGAGCACTGCACCTTCCAGCTGGAGCCCGGCGGTCACGCGGAGCACGAGGCGCGTCTCTGCCACTGAGCGCCCCCGCCACCGCGCCCCGCTCACCCGGAAAGGACGGTTCCGCGGCCGTCGCCCCGGGCAGCATCAACCACCGGGCCTCCTTCCGGTGACCGGGCGGTCACGGCCGCGGACCGCCTCGGCGCGGGACATGCGGCGTGCCGTCAAGGGCCGGGAGTGCCGGAAATGTACGGCAGACTGGGGGCCGTAGGACGATGCGAAGGATGGGTATGCCGATCACACCTGCCACCGCGACGCACACCTCGTCGTCGAACGGCACCGCGGACGCGATTTTGCTGGAACTGGTCGACGAGAACGGCGTGACGATCGGCACCGAGGAGAAGCTCGCCGCCCATCAGCCTCCCGGGCAGCTGCACCGGGCGTTCTCGGTGTTCCTCTTCGACGAGACCGGCCGGCTGCTGCTCCAGCAGCGGGCGCTGGGCAAGTACCACTCCCCCGGCGTCTGGTCGAACACCTGCTGCGGCCACCCCTACCCCGGTGAGGCGCCCTTCGCCGCCGCCGCCCGCCGCACCCACGAGGAGCTGGGCGTGTCCCCGTCGCTGCTCGCCGAGGCCGGCACGGTGCGCTACAACCACCCGGACCCGGCGTCGGGCCTGGTGGAGCAGGAGTACAACCACCTCTTCGTCGGGCTCGTGCAGTCCGCGCTGCGTCCGGATCCGGAGGAGGTCGGCGCGACGGCCTTCGTGACCCCGGCCGAGCTGGCCGAGCGCCACGCGAAGGACACGTTCTCGGCCTGGTTCATGACCGTGCTGGACGCGGCGCGCCCGGCGGTCAGGGAGCTGACGGGCCCGAACGCGGGCTGGTGAGGTCCCGTCCGGTCCGGTGAGCCCTGGCCTGGTCCGGTGGGCTCCGGCCGTGTCCGGTGAGCCCTGGCCTGGTCCGGTGGGCTCCGGCCGTGTCCGGTGAGCCCGGGCCTGGTCGGTGAGCTCCGACCCGGTCCGGTGGGCTCCGACCCGGTCCGGTGAGTTCCGACCCGGTCCGGTGGGGGCGCGCCGCCGGGCCGGGCGAGGAACGTTACGGCACGCGCGCGGGCGTGAGCGGCAGGGCCGCCCAGATCACCTTGCCACCGCTCGCCGTGTGCTCCACGTCGCACACCCCGCCCGCCTCCCGGGTGATCTCGCGGACCAGCAGCAGTCCGCGCCCGCCGAGCTGCCCGTGGTCGGCCTCCAGGGCGGTGGGGCGGTAGGGGTGGTTGTCCTCCACGGACACCCGCACCCATTCGGCGCCGACCGCCACCTCCACGGCGAGCATCGGCGACAGCAGCGCCGCGTGCCGGACGGCGTTGGTCACCAGCTCCGAGACGATCAGCAGCAGTCCCTGCAGCAGATCCGACGTGACCGGGACGCCCTGGCGGTACAGCAGGTCCCGCACGGCGTGCCGGGCCTGCGGTACGGAGGCGTCGACGGCGGGGGCGGTGAACCGCCACACGCCCTCGTACGGCAGCGGGTCCGGTCTCGGCGGGCCGGCGGGGACGTCCGTCCCGCCCGCCGGGCGGGGGGCGGACCCGCGCCCGTGATCGTCCATCGTCCGGTCGCCACCTCTGCGCTCGATTGTCACCACACGTCGAGTGTTGAGAACACGTCCCTCTCCCCCGCACAGCTGACCAGAAGTAGGCGTATATCGAGCATTGGTGACCGTTGGCGTATGACACGGTCAGATGTGGGACTGCTCGTGTCCCCCTCGTGCCGCCTTCCGGAACTCTTCGGGTTGTACGGGTTCCGCGCGGCCCGCACGCCCGGGGCGTTCGCGGGGTCTTCGCCCAGCGTGGGACGTTTCACCTCGCCCCGGTGCGCAGCCTCACTCCGGCTCCGGTGGGTGGCGCCGATAGCATCCGGCCCATGGAGCCCGAGCTGCAGCACAGCGTCACCGACGCGGTGGCCACCGTCGTCATCCGCCACCCGGCCAAGCGCAACGCCATGACGGCGGCGATGTGGCGGGCACTGCCCCCGCTGCTGGACACCCTGGCCGCCGATCCGGACGTGCGGGTGCTGGTGCTGACCGGCGAGGGCGGCACCTTCTGCGCGGGCGCCGACATCTCCACGCTCCAGGGCTCCCCCGAGGAGGCCCAGCGTCTGGCGGTGCTCGCCGAGGAGGCGCTGGCCGCGTTCCCCAAACCGACACTGGCCGCGGTGCGGGGCCACTGCGTGGGCGGCGGCGCCCAGCTGGCGGCGGCCTGCGATCTGCGGTTCGCGGAGCAGGGCGCGCTGTTCGGGGTGACACCCGCGAAGCTCGGGATCGTCTACCCGGCCTCCGCGACCCGCCGGCTGGCCGCGCTCGTCGGACCGGCGACCACCAAGTACCTGCTGTTCTCCGGGGAGTTGATCGACGCCGAGCGGGCCCTGCGGACCGGACTCGTCGACGAACTGCTGCCGGAGGGCGAACTGGACAAGCGCGTCGCCGAGTTCACTCGCGTCCTGGCCGCCCGCTCACAGCTGACGCAGGCCGCGGCCAAGGAGTTCGCGAACGGCCGTACGGACCGCGAGGCGCACTGGAGCGAGCAGGCGCGCGGCAGCGGCGACACCGCGGAGGGCGTCGCCGCGTTCCTGGAGCGCCGCGCGCCGCGCTTCACGTGGACGACGTCGGGCTGATCCTCACATCAGGCCGATTCCCGCGTCGGACCGCTTCCCCCTCAGGAAGATTCCCACGTCAGGCAGATTCCACGTCAGCCCCCCACGTCCGGCCGGTCCTCACGTCAGCGCGAAACGGCTCGCCGTGCGGAACTCCTCGACGAGGTGCGCGGGAGCCTTCTCGGGTGACCCGGCGTCGTAGGGAGGCTGCGGGTCGTACTCGGTGAGCAGCTGTACGGCCTGCGCGTGCTCGTCACCGGCGATCCGGCCGACCAGGGCGAGCGCCATGTCGATGCCGGAGGAGACCCCGGCGGCGGTGACGTACTTGCCGTCGAAGACCACCCGCTGCCCGGTGGGCTCGGCTCCGTACTGCCGCAGGAGGTCCAGCGCCGCCCAGTGGCTCGTGGCGCGGCGGCCGCGCAGCAGGCCGGCGGCGCCCAGCAGCAGCGACCCGGAGCACACCGAGGTCGTCCACGTGCTGGTCGCGTCGGCCGTGCGCAGCCACTCCGCCAGGGCCTCGTTCCCCGCCTGGTCGAACGTGCCGGGGCCGCCCGCCACCACGACGACGTCGGGGCTCGGGACCTCCCGGTGAGCCCGGTCGGCCGTGACGGCGAGGAAACCGGTGTCGGTACGGACGGCGCCCGGCTCCTGGGCGACGAAGTCGACGTGCGCGTCCGGCAGGCGGCTGAGGATCTCGTAGGGTCCGACGGCGTCGAGGGCGGTGAAACGGTCGTAGACGACCACGGCGATCTGCATGAGGGTCCTTTCAATGGGTGGTGGCGGGTCGGAACCGGCGGCGGTACTCCGCCGGGGAGGCGCCGAGGGCCTTGACGAAGGCGCGCCGCATGGCCTCCGGGGTGCCGTAGCCGCTGGCGCGGGCGACCTCCTCCACGCCGTCCGCGGTGTCCTCCAGCAGACGGCGGGCGTGCTCCAGACGGACGCGGTCGACGTAGCGGCCGGGTGTCGTGCCGGTCTCGGCCTGGAACGCGCGCGTGAAGTGACGCGGCGACAGCCGGGCGCGGGCCGCGAGTGCCTCCACGCCGAGGTCGCCGTCCGGGTGCTCGCTGATCCACTGCTGCACCTCGCGCAGTGGCTCGCGGGAGGCGGTCTGCGCGGCGAGCTGGGCGCTGAACTGCGCCTGGTTCCCGGGCCGGCGCAGGAAGACCACCAGGTGGCGGGCGATGGTGAGCGCGGCGCCCCGGCCGAGGTCCTCCTCCACCAGAGCGAGGGCGAGGTCGATGCCGGAGGTGACACCGGCGGAGGTGCTCACGTGGCCGTCACGGACGTAGATGGGGTCGGGGTCGACCCGGACGTCCGGGTGGTCCCGGGCGAGTGTGTCGCAGTACGCCCAGTGCGTGGTGGCGCGCCGGCCGTCCAGCAGGCCGGCCCGGGCGAGCAGGATCGCGCCGGTGCACACCGAGACCAGCCGCCGTGCCCGCGGTCCGTGCCGGCGCAGCCAGTCGACCAGGTGCGGGTCGGGGCTGCGGGTGCCCTGGCCGCCGGGGACGAGCAGGGTGTGCGGATCGGGCGTGTCCTCCAGCGCCTCGTCCGGTACGAGGAGCAGGCCGCTGGAGGTGCGCACGGGGGCGCCTCCCAGGGACGCCGTCCGCAGGCGGTAGCTGCCCGGCGTATGGTTCCCGGCGCCCGCGAAGACCTCCAGGGGGCCGGTGACATCGAGGCTCTGCACGCCGTCGAAGAGCACGAAGAGAACGGTTCGCTGCGCCATGCCGACGATTCTTCGGCAGCGGCGTGATGGCGGCAACGACGAGTTTCCCACCTTTTCTGCCATGCCCCGCCGACGCGGGAGACGCACGGGACTGGAGCCGGATACCGACTGGTCGGTAACGTGCCCGCCATGACTACTGCCGTCCTTGCACCGCGCGCCGGCCGCCGGTGCCACAACGCGCTCAACACACTGCACGCCACGCACTACTTCGCGCCCGAACTGGGGAAGGAGCTCGGCGCGCTGGGCATCACGCACCCCCGGGCGGCCAACTTCGCCGTCCGTTCGGCGGCGCTCGGACCGGTGGGCGCCGGCACGGTCGCCGCGGCCTTCTACAACTACCGGTACGACCTGGTCGCCGAGCATGTGCCCGCGGTGTGGTCCACGGCCGCGCCCGCCGAGGTGCTCGCCGCACGCGCGCGTGCCGTCGACGGCTCGCTGCGCCGGCTGCTGGGCGAGGAGACGATCGCCTCGGACGGGATGACCGAGGCGGCACGGCTGGCACTGCGGGCCGCGGAGGCCTGTTCCCGCCCCGGGCGGCCGCTGTACGCCGCCCACGCGGACCTGCCGGTGCCGGAGGAGCCGCACCTGGCGTTCTGGCACGCGGCGACGCTGTTGCGCGAGCACCGGGGCGACGGGCACCTCGCGGTGCTGCTGGCGGCCGAGCTGGACGGTCTGGAGGCCGTGGTGACCCACACCGCGACGGGCAAGGGCATGACGCCGTCCTGGGTGTTCACCACGCGCGGCTGGACGCGCGCGGACTGGGAGGCGGCCCAGGGGCGACTGCGTGAGCGCGGCCTGCTCGACGCGTCCGGGGAGCTGACCGAACAGGGCGTGGCGCTGCGCGCGGACATCGAGGAGCAGACGGACCGGCTGGACCGGGCGCCCTACGAGCACCTGGGCGCGGAGGGCGTCGCGCGGCTGACCGACCTCGCGGGCACCTTCGCCCGCACCGCCGCCCTCGCGGGCGCCTTCCCGGCGGACCTGGTCGGCAAGGGCTGAGCCGCGGACCGGGCAGCGACTGAGGCGCAGCCCGGCGAGGGCGCAGGCGCGGGCACGGCTCGGGCGCCGGGCGGGCATGGGCCCGGACGCGGGCACGGCTTGAGCGCAGGCGCGGGCCTGGGCACAGGCATGGGCACAGGCGCGGGCATGGGGCTCGGGCGCGGGCATGGGGCTCGGGCATGGGGCTCGGGCGCGGGCATGGGGCTCGGGCGCGGGCATGGGTTCGGGCGCAGGCCCGGCATGAGCGCAGGCCCCGGCATGAGCTCAGAACCGGGCATGGGCACAGGCCCGGCATGGGCTCGGGTGAAGGCCCGGGCGCGGGCTCACGTGCAGGCCCGGGCATGGGGGCGGTGCGGCGCGGTACCCGGTGCGGGACAACAGTCCCGGACGAGCAAAGGGGATCTACGTGTTCCGTGCGATCGCAGATGTTCTGCGCCAGATCGGGTCGGCGGTGGCCACCGTCGTGACGTTGCCGTTCCGCGCCGTGGCCCGCCTGTTCGGCGGCGCCTCCAGCACGGCCCGGGGACATGGCGCCTGAGCCCAGGGGGCGGGGCGGGCCGGTGAAACGGTGACCACCGCCCGCCCGTCCCGGCCCTCCCCGCCCTCCCGGCCCCGCCCACGCGCACGATCCCGCCCCGCCGGGGCCACGCCCTGATCCGCGTTGTCGGCGCCGCCTGCCACAATTGCCGCGCAACCCGATGTGGAGAAGGCGGTACGGGATCGTGACGACACCCGGATCCATCGAAGTAGGGTCCATCGAAGGCAGGATCGCCGAGGAGCTCGGCGTACGGGAGCGGCAGGTGAAGGCCGCCGTCGAGTTGCTCGACGGCGGTTCGACGGTGCCCTTCATCGCCCGCTACCGCAAGGAAGCGACCGAGATGCTCGACGATGCGCAGCTGCGCACGATCGAGGAGCGGCTGCGCTATCTGCGAGAGCTGGAGGAGCGCCGCACGGCGATCCTCGAATCGGTGCGCGAGCAGGGCAAGCTCACCGACGAGCTGGCGGCGCAGATCCGCGGCGCGGAGACCAAGGCGCGGCTGGAGGACATCTACCTGCCGTACAAGCCCAAGCGGCGCACCAAGGCGCAGATCGCCCGTGAGGCGGGTCTGGAGCCGCTGGCCGAGGGGCTGCTCGGCGATCCGTCCGTCGACCCGCTCGCGGCCGCCGCGGCGTTCGTCGACGCCGGCAAGGGCGTCGCCGATCCGCAGGCCGCCCTGGACGGCGCCCGCGCGATCCTCACCGAGCGGTTCTCGGAGGACGCCGACCTGATCGGCGAGCTGCGCGAGCGCATGTGGGTGCGGGGCCGGCTGGCCGCCAAGGTCCGCGAGGGCAAGGAGGAGGCGGGCGCCAAGTTCGCCGACTACTTCGACTTCGCCGAGCCGTTCACCGAACTGCCCTCGCACCGGATCCTGGCGATGCTGCGCGGCGAGAAGGAGGAGGTCCTCGACCTCGTCCTGGAGCCCGAGGAGCCCACGGACGGACCGTCGTCGTACGAGGGGATCGTCGCCGCGAAGTTCCGGATCGCCGATCGCGGGCGGCCCGGCGACAAGTGGCTGAAGGACACCGTCCGCTGGGCCTGGCGCACCCGCATCCTCGTCCACCTCGGTATCGACCTGCGCCTGAGGCTGCGCACGGCCGCGGAGGACGACGCCGTGGGTGTCTTCGCCGCCAACCTGCGGGACCTGCTGCTCGCCGCCCCGGCCGGCACGCGCGCGACGCTCGGCCTCGACCCCGGTTTCCGCACCGGCGTGAAGGTCGCCGTCGTCGACGCCACCGGCAAGGTCGTCGCCACGGACGTCATCCACCCGCACGTCCCGGCGAACCGGTGGGACGAGGCCATCGCCAAGCTGGCCCGGCTCGCGAAGGAGCACGCGGTCGAGCTGATCGCCATCGGCAACGGCACGGCGTCCCGCGAGACCGACAAGCTCGCCGGCGAGCTGATCGCCAAGCACCCGGAGCTGAACCTCACCAAGGTGATGGTGTCGGAGGCGGGCGCGTCGGTGTACTCGGCGTCGGCGTTCGCCTCGCAGGAGCTGCCCGACATGGACGTGTCGCTGCGCGGCGCGGTGTCCATCGCGCGCCGGCTGCAGGACCCGCTGGCCGAGCTGGTGAAGATCGACCCGAAGTCGATCGGTGTCGGCCAGTACCAGCACGACCTGTCCGAGGTGAAGCTGTCCCGCTCGCTGGACGCGGTCGTGGAGGACTGTGTGAACGGCGTCGGCGTCGACGTGAACACCGCGTCCGCGCCCCTGCTGGCCCGCGTCTCCGGCATCACCTCCGGGCTGGCCGAGAACATCGTCGCGCACCGCGACGCCAACGGCCCCTTCACCTCCCGGGCGGAGCTGAAGAAGGTGCCGCGGCTCGGCCCGAAGGCGTACGAGCAGTGCGCGGGCTTCCTGCGCATCCGCGGCGGCAGCGACCCGCTGGACGCCTCCAGCGTGCACCCGGAGGCCTACCCGGTGGTGCGCCGCATGGTGAAGACCACCGGCCAGGAGGTCGCCTCCCTGATCGGCAACACGTCGGTGCTGCGCTCGCTGAGGCCGCAGGAGTTCGTCGACGACACGTTCGGTCTGCCGACCGTCACCGACATCCTCAGGGAGCTGGAGAAGCCCGGTCGCGACCCGCGGCCCGCCTTCAAGACGGCCACCTTCAAGGAGGGCGTGGAGAAGATCTCCGACCTGAGCTCGGGGATGATCCTGGAGGGTGTCGTCACCAATGTGGCGGCCTTCGGTGCCTTCGTCGACGTCGGTGTCCACCAGGACGGCCTGGTGCACGTGTCCGCGATGTCGAAGACCTTCGTCAAGGACCCGCGTGACGTCGTCAAGCCCGGCGACATCGTGAAGGTGAAGGTCCTCGACGTGGACATCCCGCGCAAGCGGATCTCGCTCACGCTGCGCCTCGACGACGAGGCAGCCCCGCAGGAGAAGTCCGCCGCGCCGTCCGGCGGCGGCCGGCAGCGCGGCGGGCGGCCGCCGCAGCAGCGCCAGGGCCGCGGCAGCGGGGGCGCGGGCGGTGGCGGTGGCGGCCGGCAGGCTGCGGCCCCCGCGAACAGCGCCATGGCCGACGCGCTGCGCCGCGCGGGCCTGCTGGGCGGCGGCGACAAGAAGGGCCGCCGCTAGGACCCGCCGCGGGCGCGCCCGGTTCCGCTTCCAGGAACCGGGCGCGCTCGTACAGTGGCCGTATGACCACTTCGCGTGTGTTCACCTGGGACGTGCCGGCCAGCGGTGGGTTCGAGACCGCGTGGGTCGACTGCGGCCAGGGCGCCCTGCACGCCCGGGGGCGGGCGGTCGGCACGACGCCGGAGCCGTACTGGATCTCCTACGAGCTGGAGACCGCGGAGGACTTCGTCACGCGGCGGCTGCGGGTGACCGCGGAGACCGCCGCCCGCACCCGCACGCTGGAGCTGCGCTACGACGGACGGGGCGGCTGGAGCGCCGACGGGGAGCCGCTGCACGCGCTGACCGGCGCCCTCGACTGCGACCTCGGGCTCAGCCCGCTCACCAACACCATGCCGGTGCTGCGGCACGCCCTGCACCGGGCGGCCGGCGAGCAGGAGTTCCTGATGGCCTGGGTCTCGGTGCCGGGCCTGGTGGTACGCCCGTCCCGCCAGACCTACACCCACCTCGCCCGCCTCCCCGAGGGCGCCGGCCGCGTCCGCTACGCCTCCGGCTCGTTCCGCAGCGACCTGGAGATCGACGCGGAGGGTTTCGTCGTCCACTATCCCCAGCTGGCGACGCGGATCGCGGCGGAATAACCGGGTGAGGGAAGATCGTCTCGTCGGCAGACTGGCCGTATGACCGCAACGGGACCCAAAGAAGACCTGCGCCGCTGCCTCCAGGACGCCCGCGAGGTCGTGCTCTGGAAGCTGGAGGGGCTGTCGGAATACGACGTCCGCCGCCCGCTGACCCCGACCGGCACGAATCTGCTGGGCCTGGTGAAGCACCTGACCGGCGCGGAGGCACTGTACTTCGGCGCGACCTTCGGACGGCCCTGTGACGGGCCGGGGCTGTGGATCGCGGGTGACGCCGAACCGGACGCGGACCTGTGGGCCCGGCCCGAGGAGTCCCGCGAGCAGATCGTCGCCGGGTACCGGAAGGCGTGGACGCACGCGGACGCCACGATCGAAGCGCTGCCGCTGGACACGGTGGGCCGGGTGCCCGGCGGACCCGGCGTCGAACTGACCCTGCACCGGGCCCTCACGCACATGATCGCCGAGACGCACCGGCACGCCGGGCACGCCGACATCGTCCGGGAGCTGATCGACGGGGCCGTGGGCCAGCGGCCGCGCGGCGCCAACACGGCACCGCACGACCCCGGGCACGTGGCCCGCGTGGAGCAGGCGGCGAAGGAGGCGGCCGCCCTGTACGGCGAAGACGCTCCCTAGCGTTCGCCCACCTTGCCGCCGGTGACCTCCAGGTGGCGGGTGACGTGGACCGCTTCCAGCATGCGGCGGTCGTGGGTGACCAGGAGCAGGGTGCCCTCGTAGGCGTCCAGAGCGGATTCCAGTTGCTCGATGGCCGGCAGGTCGAGGTGGTTGGTCGGCTCGTCGAGGACGAGGAGGTTGACGCCCCGGCCCTGGAGGAGCGCCAGGGCCGCACGGGTGCGCTCGCCCGGGGAGAGGGTCGCGGCCGGGCGCATCACATGGTCGGCCTTCAGGCCGAACTTGGCGAGCAGTGTGCGCACCTCGACCGGCTCGGTGTCGGGGACGGCCGCGCCGAACGCCTCCAGCAGGGCCTCGGGGCCGTGGAACAGCTTGCGGGCCTGGTCGACCTCGCCGACCTGCACCCCGGAGCCGAGCGCGGCGTGGCCGGCGTCCAGCGGGACACGGCCGAGCAGGGCGCCGAGCAGGGTGGACTTGCCCGCGCCGTTCGCACCGGTGACCGCCACCCGGTCCGCCCAGTCGATCTGGAGGGAGACCGGGCCGAAGGCGAAGTCGCCGCGCCGGACCTCGGCGTCCCGCAGGGTCGCCACGACCGCGCCGGAGCGCGGGGCGGAGGCGATCTCCATGCGCAGCTCCCACTCCTTGCGCGGCTCCTCGACCACGTCGAGGCGCTCGATCAGCCGCTGCGTCTGGCGGGCCTTCGCGGCCTGTTTCTCGCTGGCCTCGCTGCGGAACTTGCGGCCGATCTTGTCGTTGTCGCCCGCCTTGCGCCGGGCGTTCTTCACCCCCTTGTCCATCCAGGAGCGCTGGGTGCGCGCCCGGTCCTCCAGTGCGGCCTTCTTGTCGGCGTACTCGTCGTAGTCGTCGCGGGCGTGCCGGCGGGCCACCTCGCGCTCCTCCAGGTAGGCGTCGTAGCCGCCGCCGTAGAGGTTGATCTGCTGCTGCGCGAGGTCGAGTTCGAGGACCTTGGTGACCGTGCGGGTGAGGAACTCGCGGTCGTGGCTGACGACGACGGTGGCCGCGCGCAGACCGCTCACGAAGCGTTCGAGGCGCTCCAGGCCGTCGAGGTCGAGGTCGTTGGTGGGCTCGTCGAGGAGGAAGACGTCGTAGCGCGACAGCAGCAGGGAGGCGAGGGAGGCACGGGCCGCCTGGCCTCCGGACAGGGACGTCATCGGCTGGTCCAGGCCGACGGCGAGACCGAGGGAGTCGGCGACCTCCTCCGCGCGCTCGTCGAGGTCCGCGCCGCCGAGGGCGAGCCAGCGCTCCAGGCTCGCCGCGTACGCGTCGTCCGCGCCCGGCGCCCCGTCGACCAGCCCCTGCGTGGCCTCGTCCATGGCGCGCTGAGCGGCCGCGACGCCGGTGCGGCGGGCCAGGAACTCCCGGACGCTCTCCCCCGGCCGGCGCTCCGGTTCCTGCGGGAGGTGGCCCACGGTGGCCGTCGGCGGGGACAGGCGCAGCTCGCCCTGCTCGGGCGGCAGCAGGCCGGCGAGCATGGTCAGCAGCGTGGACTTGCCCGCGCCGTTGGCACCGACCAGCCCGATCACGTCACCGGGCGCGACGACGAGGTCGAGCCCGGAGAAGAGCGAGCGGTCGCCGTGCCCGGCGGCGAGGTTCTTGGCGACGAGAGTGGCAGTCATCAGAGCGCCGATCCTAACGGCCGCCGGTGACAGGGGCGCGGGCCGTCGGGGTGCGGCGGCGGTCAGCTCAGGGCTGTCACCAGGACGTTGCCCGAGGTGCGGGCCACGACCCAGGACTCGCCCTTGACCGTCCTGGCGTCCAGCGGGACGCGGTGGCTGCCGGTTTCGAGGATGCCGTCGAAGACCTCGTGGATGTGGGTGCGCGAGAGCCGGTCGACGCGGTACGCCGTCAGCCGCACCCGGCACGGCGAGGTGACCTCGACGACCGCCTCGCCCCGGTCGGCGGTCAGCCGGGTCAGACGGCGCTGCTCGGCGGGGCTGCGGTCCAGGGCGTGTTCGATCTGCGCCACGAGCAGCGGCACGATCGGTGGCGCCGCGTCCAGGTGTGCCACCCGCACACCGGCGGAGTCGAAGGCCCGGCGTACGGCGGCGCGTTCGGCCTCCCCCGCACCACGGGCGAAGGCGACGGCGCCGTAGCCGCGCAGTTCCTCGGCGCTCACGCCGTCCGCGTCGTGGGCGATGTCGGCACCGATGCCGATGGCGCGCAGCGCGGCGGCGAGCTTGGCGAGCAGGGCGACGCGGGCGCCGATGAGCAGCACCCGGCGGAGGCCGGCGTCCGGCAGCGCGGCCAGCGCCGCCCGGTACTGTTCTCCGCGGAACCGGAACGGCCCTATGCCGTGGTAGCCGTCGCGTTCCAGGTCGACGTGCTCGCGGGTCTGCCACGCGAAGTCCCGCCAGACGTAGTCCTCTCCGTCCCGCTGGATGACCGCGGTGACCGCGCCGCAGGCCAGGTCGGCGCACTCGGGGCAGCCGTAGATGACGTACCGCCCGCCGGGCAGCGGCGCGTCGGCCTCGCGGAGCAGGCCCCGCACCTGCTCGGTGAAGATGGCGGGCGGCACGTCGGAGGCGAGCGGGGAGACGGCGTCGAGGTCGGCGAGCCGGAACAGCAGCGGGCGGCCGTCCACGACGAAGTCGAGGAAGTCCCGGTGGACCTGGTAGGCGCCGTCGGCGAGGACGGAGCCCGCACGGGTCGCCGGGGCCAGGCCGAAGGTCGCGTACGCGGCAGACATGCTGTGAGTATTCCCGCGTCGTCACCGATGTGAGCGCGGCATGACACATTCCGCTACCGTCCCGGTGTGGAGAGTGAGCAGAGCGACGACGTGATCGTGGTCGGCGGCGGGGTCGTGGGGCTGACCACCGCGGTGGTCCTGGCCGAGCGCGGCCGACGGGTGCGGGTGTGGACGCGGGACCCGGTGGAGCGGACGACCTCGGCTGTCGCCGGGGCGCTGTGGTGGCCGTACCACATCAAGCCGGTGGTCTCGGCGCGGACGTGGGCGCTGCGCTCCCTGGACGTGTACGAGGAGTTGGCGAAGAACTCCGAGGAGACCGGCGTACGCCTGGTCGAAGGCGTACTGGGCGAGACGGAGCTGGACGAGGTCACCGGGTGGGCGGCCGCGCGGCTGCCGGGGCTGCGGGCCTCGGAGAAGGCGGAGTACACCGGGTCGGGGGTGTGGGCGCGGCTGCCGTTGATCGACATGGCGGTGCATCTGCCGTGGCTGCGGCGGCGGTTCACGGCGGCGGGCGGGATCGTCGAGGAGCGCACGGTGTCCGATCTGGACCGGGTGCCGGCCTCGGTGGTGGTGAACTGCACCGGTCTGGGCGCCCGGTCGCTCGTCCCGGACCCGGCGGTGCGGCCGGTGCGGGGCCAGTTGGTGGTGGTGGAGAACCCCGGTGTGCGCACCTGGCTCGTCTCGACGACCGCCGACGGCGCGTTGGCCTATCTGTTCCCGCACCGGGACCGTCTGCTGCTGGGCGGCACCGCGCAGGACGGCGACTGGTCCACCGAGCCCGACCCGGCCGTGGCCGAGGCGATCGTGCGGCGGTGCGCGGCACTGCGGCCGGAGGTGGCCGATGCGCGTGTGCTGGAGCACCGGGTGGGGCTGCGGCCCGCGCGGGACGCGGTCCGGCTGGAGCGTGAAGTCCGGCCGGACGGGCGGGTGGTGGTGCACCACTACGGGCACGGCGGCGCGGGCGTCACCGTGGCGTGGGGCTGTGCGGAGGAGGCGGCCGGCTTGGCCGCCCCCTCCTGAGGCGCCCCTCGTGCAAATGCGCTGGTGACGTCCCCTGGTGAGGGTCAGGGCACGCGCGGGGTGCTGCGCGGCCCGTGCACGCCCTTCAGCGCGGCCGGGTGCGGGGCCGGGCCGGCCGCCGCGGCCGTGGCCCGGGCGAAGGCACCGGCGCCGCCGACCAGCGGGAGCCGGGCGGAGGTCCGGGCCAGGTCGAGGGTGAGGGTCGGAGTGGTGGACGGCGGATCGATGAGGTCCTTGTCGGTGCCGGCCACGATCAGCGCCAGCCGGTGGCCCCTGGGTACGACGTGGTCGGTCGCCGCCAGATCGACGGTGATCGTGTACGACCGGCCCGGGACGAGCGGCGCGCCCTTGCCCGGGTCGGCCCAGGTGCCGAGGTCGGCCCAGCCGCGGCTGACGACGGTGTAGCCGACGTCGGTGACCTTGGCCCGCGTCTCCTTGAAGCAGGCGCTGTCGCCCGCGGTGCTCGCACCCCAGCAGGTGCGGTCGGTGAGGGTGGTGATGCCCTCGGCGGCGTCGGCGTAGTCCCGGATGGTGGCCGGCCCGACGTCGACGAGGACCGCCGACAGGTGAGCCGTGGTGGTGGTCGGCGTCGCGGTGACGGTGACCTCGGAGGAGCCGGACAGGCGCAGGTCGCGGGTGAGCGGCGCGGTGGTGAACCCGGCCTTGTCGGGGGTGGGCCGGTCGAGCTGCGCGGCCCAGTCGGTCTCGCTGTGCCGCGGGTCGTCGGTGAACGTCGCGGTGCCGGTGGCCGGGCGCAGGCGGAGGGCGCCGACGCCGGGCTCGCTGCCCGGGGCGGGCCGCAGGGTCGTGAGGCGGGTGCCGTTCGGCGGCCATACCGGCGAGGTGACCCAGTGGTCGGGGCGGCGCTCGATGTCGGCCATGGGTTCGCGGTCGATGCCGTTGTCGTAGCCGAGGAGTTCGTGGTCGAACCAGCGGTGCAGGGTGTCGACCCAGGCGCCGCGGCGGAAGTCGAAGGGGTCGACGTGGCCGGTCTGGGAGAGCCAGATCTTGCGCTTCACGCCGTTCTTCGCGAGAGCGTCCCACCACTGGCCGAGGTGCTTCGTGCGCACGTTGAGGTCCTGCATGCCGTGCACGAGGAAGACGCTCGCACGGACCTTCTTCGCGTCCTTCACGTAGTCGCGCTCGGTCCACAGGGGGGTCAGGTCACCGCTGCGGGGAGCGCCGTCGACGAGCTTTCGCTGTACGGCGGCGCAACGGGCGCGGGCGTCGGGGCTGTCGACGTAGTCGGACAGCCATTCGGGGCCGGAGTCGTACAGCGGGGCGCCCTGCTGGAAGTAGTAGTCGTACCAGGAGGAGATCGCGCTGATCGGGACGATCGTCCTCAGGCCCTTGACGCCGGTCGCTGCGACGCCGTTGGCGATGGTGCCGTCCCAGCTCTTGCCGATCATTCCGGTGCGGCCGTCGGTCCAGCCGGCCCGGACGGTGGTGTTCCCGGTGCGGGAGGTGTACGCCTTCGCCCGGCCGTTCAGCCAGTCGATCACGGCCTTGGCGGACAGGACGTCGGAGCGGCCGCCGACGTCGACACAGCCGTCGGAGCGGTTGGTGCCGGCGAGGTCGACGCCGACGACGGCGTACCCGCGCGGGACGAAGTAGTTGTCGTAGAAGAGCGGCATCTGCACGACGTGGCCATCGGCGTCGTAAGTCTTCTTCTGGCTCTCGTTGCCGCGGCCGCAGCAGGAGTAGTAGGGACTGGCGTCCATGATGACGGGCACCTTGCGGCCCTGCGCGGCCGGCTCGCGGGGCCGGACGATGTCGGCGGCGACGCGGTCGGTGCGGCCGTCGCCGTCGCCGTCGAGCCCGGTGTCCACCCAGACGGCCTCGCGGATGGCGTGCGCGTACGAGTAGACGGGCCGGCTCTCGCGCGGGGTGCCGTGCGCGGCGGCCGGGGTGAGAAGGGCGGCCACCAGGGCGGCGACCGCGGCTGTCACGAGCGTTCTTGTGGTCGTGAAGCGCGTGCGTTTCGGCATGCGCGGACGGTACATCGGTCAACTCCCGTGCAGAAGAGGGCACACGGGGACCGGTGGGTCGGGCCGGGCGAGCAGGTGGTGAGGAGTGTCGAACGGCTTCGGTCATGACGGCTGAATGGCGATCGTGTGACAGGGGGGGCCATGGACATGACCGGGGGTGGAGGGACTCAATAGGCTCGAACGAACTTCGGTCCCCTACGACTTGGAGCTTTCGTGCACCGCAGAATCATCGCGCCGGGCGCACTGGCCGCCGCCTCCGTCCTGCTGGCGATCCCGGCATCGGCGGCGAGCTTCTCCCCCGGCGCCCCGGGCATCGGCGACCCCTACTACCCGGCCTACGGCAACGGCGGATACGACGTCTCCCATTACGACCTCAGGCTGAAGTACCAGCCGGCCACCGACGAGCTGGAGGGCACGGCGACGATCCTGGCGCGCACCACGCAGGATCTGTCGCGGTTCGACCTGGACTTCCTGCTGGACGTGAGCGAGGTCCGGGTCAACGGGGCCAAGGCCTCCTTCACGACGTCGGGCGAGCACGAGCTGGTGATCACGCCGAGGACGCCGCTGCCGAAGGGGACGGCGGTCACCGTCGTCGTGCGCTACAGCGGGGTGCCGTCGTCGAAAAAGGCGTACGGCTTCACGAGCTGGCACCGCACCCCGGACGGCGGCATCGGGGCGAACGAGCCGGAAGCGGCGTGGTGGTGGTTCCCCAGCAACGACCACCCGCTGGACAAGGCCACCTACGACGTGTCCGTGCTGGTGCCCGACGGGACGCAGGCCCTGTCCAACGGCACGCTGCAGTCGACGAGTTCCAAGCTCGGCTGGACGCGCTGGAACTGGCGTGAGAACAAGCCGCAGGCGACGTATCTGGCCACCTTGGCGCTCGGGAAGTTCGACATCACGACGTCCACTTCCGAGGGCGGTGTCCCCGTCGTCAACGCCTACAGCAAGGACCTCGGCGACAACGACGGCGCGGCGCGGGCCAGCGTGGAGCGCACCGGGGAACTCGTCGACTGGCTGAGCGGCTACTTCGGGCCGTACCCGTTCTCGTCGGCGGGCGGCTACGTCCCCAACACGACCACCGGGTACGCGCTGGAGACCCAGACCCGCGTCTACTACAGCCCGCGGCAGTTCGCGAACGGCGCCAACACCTCCGTCGTCGTGCACGAGCTGGCCCACCAGTGGTGGGGCGACAGCGTGTCGCTCAAGAGCTGGAAGGACATCTGGATCAACGAGGGCTTCGCGCGGTACGCGCAGTGGCTGTGGTCGGAGCACGAGGGCGAGGGCACGGCACAGGAGCTGGCGGACTACGTGTACGCCTCGCACCCGGCCGACGACCCCTTCTGGACGGTGAAGCCGGGCGACCCCGGTCCGGACAACCAGTTCGACACCGCGGTCTACGACCGGGGCGCGCTGGCCATCCAGGCGCTGCGCAACGAGATCGGTGACGACGCGTTCTTCAGGATCCTGAAGGGCTGGCCGCAGCGGTACGCCTACGGCAACGCGTCGGTGGCCGACTTCCAGCGCTACGCCGAGCAGGTCTCCGGCAAGCCTCTGGCGTCCCTCTTCGACACCTGGCTGTACGAGCCGACGAAGCCGGCCACCCCGGCGGCCCACGCGGCATCCCTCACCCGGACCTCCGCGACCCCGGCCCAGCCGAAGTCCTGGAAGAAGATCGCAGCCACGAACGAGGCACACGCCCACTGACCCCGTCCCCGGCCGGCCTCCTCGGGACGCCGGCCGGAAAGGCAGCACGCGCCCCGGAGGAGCACCAGCCGGCCGCCCCGGGGCGAGGCACACGCCCCGGAAGGGGCGCGGGGAACGGCGCGCCCAGCCGCATACGGCCCGCACTCGGCAGCCGGACGGCCCGCGCAAAGGCCCTCCGGTCGCACCGTGGACACCGCGCACCCCTCCCGGACATGCCTCCGGCGGCACCGTGACCACACGGTGCCGCCGGAGGCGAACGCCTCACCTGTGGTCGTACACCGTCACGGCTGTCCCCCGCCGCACCAGCCGCTCGGTGATCAGGGGTTCCACATGGGACCACTTCCCGCCGGCGAGGCCGCAGCCGATGCGGGGCATGTGGACGGACGCATCGAGCTCGAGGGCCTTGTCGGCCAGACGGGTCAGCGCTGCGTCGATGGCCTCGTAGCGGACCGGGACGCCCTTGCTGCCCGTGCGTATGCCGCGCTGGCCGATCATGTTGGCCACCCAGATGTGCCGCTCGACCTGCACGAACTGCACGGCCCCCAGGCCGAAGTCGTTCTCGGCGCGATCGCGGTGCCAGGCGCGGTAAGCCTTCTCCGGCTCCGGCCAGCGGCGCGAGAGCGCCAGCACGAAGCCCTTCCCCCAGCCCCCGATGTCGTTGCAGACGTGGGCGATCAGCTTGACGCCCTTGACCGACGGCACGGTGGCGTCACCTCGGACATACTCGATCTCCGACATGACGCCACCGTAGGCGGTGCCACTGACAGTGGCTGTGACTGTGGCTACCGCGTGACTTCGCGGGCCGTGTTCTCGGTGACGCGGCGGCGGACTGCGAACCAGCCTGCGGTCAACAGGACCGCGATCAGGGGGATCAGGAGCAGCGTCTTGCGGCCGACGTCGGGGTCGTTCCACATCATGCCGAGGCAGGCCAGCAGGAACGCCACCGTGGCGATCTCCGTGACGGGGCTGCCGGGCAGGCGGAAGTTCGGCCGGGTGACGAGGCCCGCCTTGGCCCGGCGCACGAAGACCAGGTGGCAGATCATGATGATCACCCACGTGCTGATGATGCCGAGGGAGGCCACGTTCAGCACGATCTCGAAGGCCTGGCTCGGCATCAGGTAGTTCAGGCCCACGCCGAGCACACAGATGCCGCAGGTCAGCAGGATGCCGCCGTACGGCACCTGGCTGCGGCTCATGACGCGGGTGAACTTCGGCGCCGAGCCGGCCATCGCCATGGAGCGCAGGATGCGGCCGGTGGAGTACAGACCGGAGTTCAGCGAGGACATGGCCGCGGTCAGGACGACGAGGTTCATCACGTCGCCGGCCGCCGGCACACCGATCTTCGACAGGACGGTCACGAAGGGGCTCTGGTCACCGGAGTACACCGACCCCGGCAGCAGCAGCGCCAGCAGGACGACCGAGCCGACGTAGAACAGGCCGACGCGCCACATGATCGAGTTCACCGCGCGCGGGACGACCTTCTCCGGCTCGGAGGTCTCGCCCGCCGCGACGCCGACCAGCTCCAGCGCCGCGTACGCGAAGATCACGCCCTGCATGACCAGGACGACCGGCATCACACCGTGCGGGAAGACACCGCCGTGGTCGGTGATCACGCTCAGGCCGGGCGTGTGACCGCCGACCTCGTGCTGCGTGGCCAGCAGGAAGATGCCGATCAGCATGAAGGCGACCAGCGTGACCACCTTGACGATGGAGAACCAGAACTCCATCTCGCCGAAGATCTTCACGGAGATGAGGTTCACGGTGAGCACCACCGCGAGCGCGATCAGCGCCAGCACCCACTGCGGGATGGGCGTGAACAGGCTCCAGTAGTGCGTGTACAGCGCGATCGCGGTGATGTCGGCGATACCGGTCGTCGACCAGTTCAGGAAGTACATCCAGCCGGCGACGTACGCGCCCTTCTCGCCGAGGAACTCGCGCGCGTACGACACGAACGATCCGGAGGAGGGGCGGTAGAGGACCAGCTCGCCGAGCGCCCGCACCACGAAGAAGGCGAAGATGCCGCAGACGAGGTAGGCCAGCGCGAGGGCGGGGCCCGCGTTGTGCAGCCGGCCACCGGCGCCCAGGAACAGGCCGGTGCCGATCGCGCCGCCGATCGCGATCATGTTGACGTGGCGGTGCTTGAGGTCCTTGCTGTAACCGGCGTCGCCCGCGTCCGCGGGCGTAGCGGTCGCCGCGGGGTGTGCGGCGGCCTGTGCCGTGTGCACGGCTTCCTTGCTCACGGGTGGTTCCACTCTCTGGTGCGGCCCGAGCGGGTTGCCCTCGGGACTCGTACGTGGCTCGGCCCGCACCACCCCCTCACGGCACAGACCAAGGCAGCAGCTTCCCAGGGAGATCACTTCTCATGCGATGGTCCATGTCACAGAGCGGTTCTTCTCACATGGGGTTCACGAACCGTTCACCAGGAAAGAGCAGCGGTCCGCTCCGTGCACGACGGGTGTCACAGCACCGGTGAGACAGTGATACTGCTGCACATGACGACCACCGAGGAGCCGACCCTCACGATCGACGAGCTGGCCGCCCGCGCGGGCGTCACCGTGCGCACGGTCCGTTTCTACAGCACCAAGGGTCTGCTCCCGCCGCCCGAACTGGGCCCGCGCCGGGTGGGCCGCTACGGCGCCGGTCATCTCGCGCGCCTGGCGCTGATCGAGGAGCTGCAGCGCCAGGGCATGACGCTGGCGGCGATCGAGCGGTATCTGCGGCAGCTCCCGGCCGACCTCAGCGCCCGCGACCTCGCCCTGCACCGCGCGGTGGTGGCGTCCTGGGCGCCGGACACCGTGGAGTCGGTGAGCCGGGAGGAGCTGCAGCGGCGGGCGGGCCGCGCGCTGGGCGACGCCGAGATCCAGCGGCTGACGGCGATGAACGTCGTCGTGCCGGAGGACGACAGCGAGGACGGCAGCGAGGACGGCGAGGCCGGCGCGGGCGGCGGCGGTTACCGCGTCGACGCCGGGCTGCTGCGGCTCGGCGTCGAGCTGCTGGACGTACCGCTGTCGCAGGAGACCGTGCTCGCCGCCCGCAGTGTGCTGATCGAGCACTCCCGCGCGGCCGCGCGGGAGCTGTCGGGGCTGCTGCGGGCCGCGGGGGGGGGGCCCCGCCCCCCCGGCGGGGGGTGTGGGTGCGCCCCAAATCAACCCCCCGGGGGGGCGGGCCGCCGGGCCGCCAGCCAACCGGCGGGGCGCGGGCGA